>NZ_SRLV01000002.1:0-220411 GCF_006518205.1 Myxococcus sp. CA005
CTTCCCAGCACCGGCCCCCGGCTTCGCCGCCGCCGACGTCCTTGCAGGGGCCGCGGGCTTCGCCGCCGGCTTCGCCTTCCGTGCTGCCGACTTCGCCTTCCGTGCCGCCGGCTTCGCCTTCGGAGCCTGCGCCGCGCCCGGAGCCATCAGCGCCTTGAGCACCTTCTGCGGTGCCACGGCGCGGAAGCTCTCGTGAATCCACTGGGCCAGCAGCCCGATGGGGACCTCGCTGCCCGGCTTGAAGTGGGAGGACACCCAGCCGCTCTTGCCCAGGCCGTAGCCGGTGGGCGCGGTGAAGGGCAGCGTGAGCGCGGCCTCGTTGGACTCCGGGAGCTTGGTGGTGACCCCCAGCCCGTCGTTGTCCAGCACGAGGATGGCGAACATCTTCCCCTTCACCTTGGCCGTGCGGTGGCCCCAGGGGAACTCCTCGGTGACCTCGGGGAGCGCGAGCATCACCTCGCGCAGGTGGTCCTCCGCGGCCTTCAGCTTCGCGTCGACGTTGTCCGAGGGCGTCTGGCTCATGGGCCCAGGCGGAAGCTGCGCACGACGCTCTGCAGCTCGACGGAGAGGTTGGTCAGCTCACTGGCCAGCGACGTCATGCGGGACACGGCGGCGGTCTGCTCCTGGATGACGGCCTGGATGGCCTCCGTGGAGGAGGCGTTGTTGCGCGCCACCAGCTTGATTTCCTCGATGGCCGTCACCATCTCCTCGCTGCCCTTGAGCTGCTCGCGGGCGCTCTCGGAGATGAGGTGCACCTTCTCGGAGCCCTTGCGGATGGTGTCGGTGATGGCGCCCATGGAGCGCACGATGTTGGTCAGGTCCTCACGGCCCTCGGCCAGCTCCGCGATGCCTTCCTTCATGGCGCTCACGACGGAGGTGGACTGTCCGGAGATGTCGCGCGCCAGCTTGGAGATCTGCTCGGCGGAGCGGCCCGCGCTCTCGGCCAACTTGCGCACTTCATCGGCCACCACCGCGAAGCCGCGGCCGTACTCACCCGCGCGCGCCGCCTCGATGGTCGCGTTGAGCGCCAGCAGGTTCGTCTGCTGCGCCACCTGCGTAATCGCGTCGACGATCTTCGAGATTTCCTGCGTCTTCTCGCCGAAGGCGAACACCTGCTGGCTGGCGGACTCGATGCGGTTGAAGACCTTCTTCACCTTGTCGCCGGCCAACCGCGCCGCCTTGGAGCCGTCCTCGGCCGCGCTGCTCGTCTCCGCCGTCGTCCGCGCCGCGTCCTCGGCGCTGGCCGTGGTGCGCTGGATGCTGCCGGCCATCTCGGTGATGACCTTGGACGCCTTCGACACCAACTGCGACTGGGACTCGGCGCCGCCAGCAATCTTCTCCATCGACGAGCCCACCTCCTCGGTGGAGCCGTTGACGTTCTCCGCGGAGCGCTGGAGGTCGATGGCCGTGTCGGCCACGCTCTTGGCCGTCTCTTGAATCTTGCCCACCAGCTCGCGCAGGTTCTCCTGCATGCGGGTGATGGCGCCCGTCAGCTCGTCAATCTCGTCGCGCTTGCTGCCGCCCTCGGCGGCCACCGGCTTGGACAGGTCGCCCTGCGAGATTTCGTATGCGGAGCGGCTGAGCACCTTCACGCGGGTGACGCGCGCGAGCCACGAAGGCAGCAGCGCGGCGGCGGCCCCGGTGATGATGATGGCGACGCCGATGCGCACGGCGTCCTTCCCTCCCGCGCTGAGGGCAGGGAAGACGAAGTTGATGAGGCCGTCCGACGCGTACATCCAACCCGTCAGCGCCAGCCCCATCAAGACGTAGCCGTTGAGAATCTTCCGGTGAAGGGAGACCTCGCGGGTCGCGCGAGGTCCGTCCACGGCGCGCAGCAGTCGCTGCAGGGGCTCGCGGCGGGGAGTGTGTCCGGGGACTGTGTCGTCGCGGAGGGGACGGCGCACGGGTTGCTTTCGGGGGATGAGAAGCGTCTCGGGTTTAGCCTTGCTGCTCCGCAGGGTCAATCCATCGCCCGAGGTCGGAAGTGGTCGAACCCCTCTGGCGGTGGGAGAACGCGGCCTGTCCTGTCCCGGCCCACCCACCCGCGCCCCTCTGTGAAGTGGCCGATGCGGGTGATGGCGTGCCCGCCTGTAGCGCACGCGCGCTCGAATGCCCGGCTGCGTCCCGGAGGAACGGCCAGCAGCAACTCATAGTCCTCGCCCCCCGCCAGCGCGCCTTCGGGCCCCAGGGCCTTGCGCACCGCCGCCGACAGTGGCAGCCGCTCCACCTCCAGCTCCGCGCGGACACCCGAGGCGGTGCAGAGATGACCCAGGTCTTGTGCAAGTCCGTCGGAAACATCCAACGCGGCAGATGCATGGCGCGAGGCGAGCAGGCCCAGCGCCACGCGAGGCTCGGGGCGGCGCTGACGGCGCACGGCGGCACCCCGGCGCAGCCCCGCACGAAGGTGCTCCAGGCCCAGGCGCGCATCACCCAGCGTGCCGGAGACATAGAGGAGGTCCCCGGGCCGGGCCCCCGCGCGGGTAAGGGGCGCGCGTGACAGCTCGCCCGCTGCGGTGATGGTGACGGACAGCTCGCGCGCGGAGGTGAAGTTGCCACCCACCAGCGCAATGCGGTGCGCGGTGGCCAGCGCGGCCATGCCTCGCGCCAGGCCCGTGAGCTCCCGCAAGGGATAGTCCTTCGGCAGCGCGAGCGCGCAGACGAACCAGCGCGGCGTGGCCCCCATGGACGCCAGGTCCGACAGGTTCACCGCCAGCGCCTTGTGGCCGATGTCCGCGGGGGAGAACGCGGCGCGCGTGAAGTGCACGTCCTCCACCACCGCGTCCGTGGTGACGCACTGCGCCCCACGTGAGGGGGGCAGCACCGCGCAGTCGTCGCCGGGCCCCACGGGCACACGCGCGGCCGGGAAGTGCGCGAGGAACCGGCGGATGAAATCGAACTCACCAGACATGGACGCACACGTAAGACCAGACGGCGTGTCAGGGCAACGACACTTTTTGGTACCTTGGGCAGACGCAACTTTTTCCCACCAATCCAAGACAACATAAAGATTGGGACTTCCATCTCCTGGGGGAATTTCATGTCGAAGATTGGCGAGCGGCTGCCTTTCGTTTCCACGTCCAAAACCCAGACGAGCCCCACGGGCCAAAAGGACGTCAGCACCCAGCAGTGGGTGGACCTGCTCGGCTCCGTGCTTCCAACGCAGAGCGTGACGAAAGCAGCCCCCGCGAGCACCTTCGCCACGCAGGCCCCGGGGACTTCGGGCACCCCGCAGCCCCCCTTCGGCAAGGAGATTCTCCCCTCCGCCCTGGGCCCGCTCAGGGATGAGCGCCTGGCGGCCTGCATTGACAAGGCTTTCCGAGAGGTCTTCCAAGGCGAGCGCTGGCCGAGCGGGCCCGAGCGCTCCAAGTGGATGGACTTCGCACGGGAGCTCCGCAACAAGAACCCCGAAATCACCGCCGAGGAGGTCCGCTTCGCCATCCAAGACAAGCTGCGATTGGAGCGGGACGGACTGGACGCCCATTCGCCGGCGAACACTGACAGGTTCATCTCCGAGGCCATCGCGTGGGTCAACCAGTGCTACGACGAAAAGGCGCCCCCTCCCACGGAGGCGGACATGCAGCACTGGCGCGCCTTCGCCGCCGACCTGATGAGCAAGAATCCAAAGACGACCCCGGAGGAGCTCAAGTACGCCATCATCGACGCCGTCCGGGCGAAGGTGACGGGAACGGACGCGGTGACGCCGGAGAACATCGACAAGTTCATCCAGGACGCCGTCAAGTGGGTCACCCAGTGCTACGAGGACAAGGAGCGCGAGGCCACGCCCGCGGAGCTGAAGGAGTGGCGCGCCTTCGCCCAGGAGCAGTTGAAGAAGGACCCGGAAATCTCGCCGGAGCACCTCAAGTACGCCATCACCGACGCCATTCGCGCGAAGATGACGGGGACCGGTGAGGCGACGCCGCTGAACATCGACAGGTTCATCGAGGACGGCGTCAAGTGGGTCACCCAGTGCTACGAGGGCCAGGAGCGCAAGCCCACCGCCGGGGAACTGGCGCACTGGCGCGACTTCGCCCGGAAGCACCAGAAGGCGAACCCGGACATCACGCCGGAGGCGCTCAAGTTCGCCATCCAGGACGCCATCCGCGTGAAGGCGACGGGCATGGACGGCACGGGCAGCACCAACATCGACCAGTTCATCCAGGACGCCGTCAAGTGGGTGTCCTTCTGCTACGAGGGGCAGGAGCGCGACGCCACGCCCGAGGAGATGCAGCGCTGGCGCGCCTTCGCCAACGAGAAGAAGAAGGAGAACAAGGACATCTCCCCGGAGGAGCTCAAGTTCGCCATCCAGGACGCGATGCGCGACGAGAAGATGGGGACGGACGCTCCCGCCAGCAATCGCATCGAAGACCACATCCGGGCGGCCTACGGCTGGCTCATCTACCTCAACCAGGCCGGGCCCTCGCAGCCGTCGAGCGAGCCGACGCCCAACGAGCTGCACGAATGGAAGAAGTTCGCCGAAAAGAAGTTGAAGGAGACGCCTGAGATGACGAGCGAGGAGCTCCGGTACTACATCCTGGACAGCCTCCGCACCGCCATGGCCAACAGTTGACGGCGGCGCCCCTGCGCTCGCGTTCAGAGCGAGCGCAGGAAGGCCACCAATGCCTCACGCTCCGCCTTGCTCAAGGCCTTGAAGCGCTCGCGGGCACGAGCGCCTTCGCCCCCGTGCCACAGGATGGCCTCCTCGAAGCTGCGCGCGCGCCCGTCGTGGAGCATCCGCACCTGACGGTTCACCGTCTCCAGCAACCCCAGTCCCCACAAGGGCGGCGTCCTCCACTCGGTGCCGGTCGCTTCTCCGTCAGGGCGGCCGTCCGCCAGCTCCGGCCCCATGTCGTGAAGCAGCAGGTCCGTGTACGGACGGATGCGTTGGTTGGACAGCTCCGGGACATCCTCGACCGTGCCCGTGATGAACTCCCGCTGGTGGCACGCCGCGCAGCCCGTCTTCTGGAAGAGGGTCTGTCCCTTCATCACGGTGGGCTCCAACACGTCGCGCCGCGCGGGCACGCCGATGAGCCGCAGGTACAGCGTCGTCCGCTCCAGGACGTGGCGCGACAACGCGGGGCCCTTGGCGGCCACTCGCGTCATGCAGCCTTCCTGCTTCGCCGTGCAGTTGCTCTCCGGATAGAGCGGTGACGTCAGTCCCAGGTCCTCGGAGAAGGCGCTGGCGACCTGTTGCTCCAGCGTGGGCTGATTGGCCTTCCACCCGAAGCGGCCCAGCTCCACCTTGCCGGAGTGGACGCTGACCACGCGGTTCGGACGGCCGGAGACGCCGTCCCCATCACGGTCATCCGCGTCCGCCAGGGCGTGGATGGCTTCATCCGGGATGGCCGCCAGCAGCCCCAGGCCGAAGAGCTGGGAGGGGATGCGCGGCGAGAGCATCACTTCGGGAGCCAGCTTCCCATAGCCCAGTTGATTGATGCGGTAGCGCGGCTGACGCAGCGTGTACGGCGTCCCGTCCGCGTACGTCCCCTTCACGTCCGTATAGGTGACCTGGACCGTGCCCTCGGCCGGGACATCCGCGGTCCCACGGTCATTGAGCTGCACGCCGTAGACGGGTTCGTGATGCCCCGCGGGCGCGTCCTTCGCGGGCACGCTCAACCGGACGAGCAGCGGCGCCTCCGGCCCCATCTCGGGCAGCGGGCGGCCCCGGCCATCCTTGAAGTGACACGAACCACACCCGGCGGCGTTCGTCAGCGGGCCCGCCAGCCCTTCTTCATGCGCGGCCCAGTCCCGCATGAACAACACCTTGCCTTCGCGCATCTGGTACCAGCGCGTGGGCGCCAGGTTTCCCAGCGCGCGGCCATAGGCATTGTGCGAGACGTCAAACACCGTGGTGCCGCCCCCCGCCAGAGCCTCGTCGTCCGGGCGCCCGGGCACCTCCGAGACGGCCGCGCCCGGCGCGGGTGCGCCGCTCTCCTGCCTGGGAGCTCCCGCCGTGAGCAGCAGGGCCGTCAACCACCACGATGCCTTCATGGGACGCTCTTCGGAGAGAGGATTTGAAACGGGAAAGACAACGGCCCGGAGCGGGCTTCCCCCCCTGAGCCCGCTCCAGGCCGAAACGACGCGATGACTACTTGCCGGCGGGGATGAGGGACTCGCCGGTGATGACCGTCGAGCGCGCGGTGGTCTGCACGTCGATGCGGTTGAAGTTGAGGTACGGGTAGTTGGACGGGCCCGAGGTCTCCTCCTGCAACACGATCTGGTCAGCCCGAACAATCTGGCCGTTCGGCAGCCGGACCCCCGGCTCCGCGACGTTGTACTGCCACAGGCAGGCGCTGCTGAGCTGAGCGCTCGCGAAGCCCACGGTGAGGGAGCACAGCGTGTTGCAGTAGTTGCAGTTGGAGTAGCCGTTCGCGTAGCAGGCCGACTCACACTGGGCATACGTCTGGGTGCGCGGGCGGCAGTTCGGCGTCCAGCCCGGGGTGGGGAGCATGATGCCCACGGCGCCCGTGTCACCGCTTTGGATACCACCCACGGCGGCCTGGAGCCGGCCATTGTAGTACGCGAGCACGGAGTAGGTGGTCGCGTCACCGGAGCCGGTGAACGTCGCGGAGTACGAGGTGGACTCCCGCGACGAGTCGACGGTGGACGTGCTGACCGGCACATCCTCGGCGTAGGCGGTGAAGAAGTTGCGCTGCGCGCCTTCCGACTGGGTCTCCGCCGTCCAGGCCGCCGCGGGCGGCGTGTGGATGGCGACGCCGCCCTTACCGGACGGCTCCTTCTCCTGGCTGTCGATGCGAACGCCCTTCCTCAAATCACTCACCTTGACGGCGCCAAGGCCACAGTGCTGGAGCCCCTGGAACTCCACACAGTTCTCAGCGGCGTGGGCCTGGCTGAGCGGAAGAGCGAGCGAGAAGACGGCGGCCCAGAGGGCGGTTCCAACGCGACGAGACGAACGCATGAAGGCTCCTGATGACCCAGGGGGAATCCCTGAGCTCGGGAGAAGCCAGTTCAAGCGTCATGCCATGTTTTACCGCACTCTCAGAATACACCGGGCTGTGACAGGAATCACCACAGCCCAGGCGGGTCATGTGACTGCCTTTGCTACAAGAACAGCCCCGGGTCGAACTCGTCCACGTTGACAGGGAGCATGCGCGGCAGGGGCCGGTTGAACACCTTGGCGTTCAACTCCAAGTCCAGAATCTTGAGCCCGGAGGGGACGAGCTCCCGGAAGCGCTGGCTGACGTATTCACGCAGGCCGAGCACGGCCACCTGGCGTTTCTCCTCCAGCATGGGCTTGAGCGCGTCCGCGAAGTCCGCGCCGTCATGGCTGGCGAGCACCACCGCCGCGCCGGGGCGCTGGGTGCGGATGTTCTCCAGCAGCTTCAGGATGCCCAGGTCCACCACCTTCTGGTCGGGGCGGCCGTAGAGCAGGGCCACGTCGCAGCCGGCGGACTTGAGCGCGCGCACGAAGCCAATCATGACGTCCGGCAGCTGCTCTCCGCGGGCGTTGAGCACCACCACGCAGCGCACGGGCGCCGGGAAGTTCGTCTCACAGAAGGACACGAGCCGGTCGAACTGGACGCGGTCCTGGGACTCGGGCTTGCGCCCCACCACGTTGGACACAGCCCAGTCGATGTTCTCGGCGTCGATGAGTACGTAGGAGGAGGCGGGGGGGCGTCCGGAGAGCATGCGCGCGAGGATACGCGGGAGCCCTTCCGGCCGGGGAACTCAGTTCAGTCCCCGGTGCGTCAGGTCGCGTCAGAAGCGGTCGTGTCCGCTGGGCGACGGCGTGGGCGCCAGCGCGGAGAAGCCGCCGTGCTCCGACAGCGGCGGCTGGAGCGGCAGCACCACGGTGAAGCGAGAGCCCCGGCCGAACTCGCTCTCCACGGACACGCGGCCGCCGTGGCCTTCCACCAGGCTCTTCACGATGGCCAGTCCCAGCCCCGCGCCGCCGTGCTCGCGCGTGGAGCTGCCGTCCACCTGATAGAAGCTCTGGAAGATGTTCTCGAACTGGTCCTCGCGGATGCCCATGCCGGTGTCTTCCACACACACACGGTAGCCCGGCGCGGCCAGCTCATGCTGCGCGGTGGCCTCCGACATCACCACCGACACCCGGCCCCCGGACGAGGTGAATTTCACCGCGTTGGCGAGCAGGTTCACCACCACCTGGCGCAGCTTGTCCGCGTCCGCGGCCAGGCGCGGCTGAGGCAACGGCGGCAGGCGCACCTCCAGCTCCACGCCCTTGCGCTGCGCCTGGGGCGCCACGCTGGACACCGCCGTCTGGATGACGCTGCCCAGGTCCACCGGGCCCATCACCAGGCGCAGCCGTCCGGCCTCAATCTGGCTCAGGTCCAGGATGGAGGAGATGAGGTTGAGCAGCGACTCGCCCTTCTCCACGATGGTGCGCACGTAGAGCAGTTGCTCCGGGTTGAGCGCGCCGGCCAGGCCCTCAGCCAGCATCTCCGAGTAGCCGATGATGGAAGCCAGCGGCGTGCGCAGTTCGTGGCTCACCGTGCCCAGGAAGGTGGACTTCAGCCGGTCCAGCTCCTTCAGGCGGATGTTGGCCTGCGCCAACCGGGCGTTGTTCGCCTCCAAATCCCGGTGCGTCTCCAGCATCGCCTCGATGTGGAGCTGCGTCGCCAGGAAGGCGCGCTGCCCGCTGGCCACCAGGGCGGCGAGCACCTGCCCGAAGTGCACCAGCACCTGCGCGGCGGTGCGCTCGGGCACGCGCCGCACGCGGGCCACCAGTTCATGCGCGCGCGACAGGTCCACCCCGGAGATGTCCGTCAGCGACGGCGGGAAGTCCGCCAGCTCCTCCGGCGTGAAGGGGCCCAGGATGACGCGGCCCAACGTGTCGCCCTCCCAGCACACCGGCATCACCAGGTAGCGCAGGCCGGTGAAGCACGGCAGCGCGATGATGCCCGCCGCCTCCGCGCCATCACCGCGCGCGGGCCGGGCGCCCTGCACCAGGGCCACCGGTCCGTCCTTCACGCGGGCCACCGTGGCGGTGCAGCGCGAGCGGCCCTCCGGGAAGCCGAACACGTACGAGCAGAAGTCGCCGTGGCCCACCTTCACGTCGGCCAGCTTGTCGCCCGCGGTGTCCATCACCTTGATGCCCACGCGGTACAACTCACTGAAGCTCCGCACCACCTCCACGAAGGAGGGCAGGTCCAGCATGTCCGCCAGCGACAGCCTCCGCTGGAGCACGGACTCACGGCGCGATGCGCCCACGCCGTCCGACGCCCCGTTGCCCGACGCGCCGTTCATCGCCCTTCTCCGCTGCGCGCTTCACCCGCCGCGCGCCCGTACATGGAGGCCAACGCCGTGCCCGTGAGGTCCATGCGCCGGAAAATCTGCCCCAGGAACTCCGCCTCCGTCAGGCCCAGGTTGCGCGCCAGGTGGGCGCGCATGTCGAGCCGCCGGTAGGCTGCCTGCGCCACCGCGTGGAAGGTCTCCAGTACGCCTTCGCCCCGCAGCGCCACCGCGCCCACCACCGCCTCGCCGCCTCGCCGGCGCGACTCCTCGATTTCGGCATCCGTGCGCGCGTCCGGCAGGTCCTTCTTGTTGAACTGGATGACCACCGGGACCTGGCTGGGGTCCAGGTTGTTCTCCTTCATGTTCTCCTGGAGGTTGCGCCAATAGGCGTTGTTGTCCGCCGTGGCGCTGCGGCGGCTGTCCGCGATGAAGACCACCGCGTCCGCGCCCTGCAGGACGATGCGCCGGGTGGCGTTGTGGATGACCTGGCCCGGCACGGTGAAGAGCTTCACCTTCACCTTGAAGCCGGAGGACGTGGAGAAGAAGACGGGCAGCAGGTCGAAGAAGAGCGTGCGGTCGTCGTGGGTCTCCACGGTCAGCAACCGCCCCCGCACCTCCGGAGACGCCTTCGCGTGGAGATGACGCAGATTGGTCGTCTTCCCGCTGAGGCCGGGCCCGTAGTAGACGATCTTGAGCGTCAGCTCTCGCTGGGCATGGTTGAGTTGCAAGGTGGGGCTCTGGCTGACGGTCGAGCGGAGGAGTTTGACGCCTTCGCGCCCGACTACGGGTTTTATAGTGGGAAGCGGCCCGACACGGAAGGCCGGCAGGGTGCCAGGCGTGGAGGCGATGCTCATCCTTGGAATGGCCTGAACGCATGACCGGTTCGACGAAATCCGGCTCCTCACCAGCGGAGAGGAGGGCCTCTCCTCACTTCATGGGACAATGTGCGCGGAATCACCGCGTGCACCGGTGCCGCCGGAGCGGTTAGGATCGCAACTCGACGGAGGAGCAAGGCGATGACGATGAAGCAGGTGGACGCAGGCGTGGAGGTGGCCCCAGCACCGATACTGGATGTGGCTGGCCTCCCCAACGACCTGATGGCGGCGGTGAAGTTCGGCCTGCCCACCGACGAAGACATGACGGCGGTGGCGGACCTGCGCGCCGGCTCTGAGCCCTGGAAGAGCCGGGGTGAGACGCAGGAGGACAGCCTCAAGGCCCTGACGCAGCTCAAGCCCTTCATCCATGTGGCGAAGCTGCAAAGCCAGCTTGTCGGCTATGTCACGGTGGAGCGGGACGGCCCGGTTCCGGGCGCGGCATACCTGCGCAACATCGTGGTGAAGCCCGAGCTGCGCCGCAAGGGCCTGGGCAACATCCTGCTGGAGCAGGCGCTGAAGGCGGCCCGGGACATGTACCGGAAGACCATCGCCCTGCGGGTGGATCCGTCCAACTCGCCCGCGGTGAGCTTCTACCGGAAGGAAGGCTTCACCACGGTGGCCACGGTGGTCTCCAAGAAGTCCGGGAAGCTTCGCCTCCTGATGTCCCGCGAGCTCTAGAGCCCACGGAACGTAATGCCGCCGGGCGGGGGGCCCTCCTCCCGCCTGCTGCTCCGAGCGGGCCCCTGGTGGGTCCCGGAGCTCCCTCCCCCGCATTCCAGGTGACAGTCTCCGTCAGGCGCGGATGATTTCCGTCTGTCCGGAAGCAGGCGGGCAATCCTGGGACAAGGGGTGGCCGGATTCCGCGCGATGTCGTCTATCCTGCGGTTCCCCCGCGCCCGCGCGCCGTCGCGGCTGAGCCGACATCCCGCATGAAATCGCTCGCAGAACTGTTGCGGCACCTGTCGCGTCCGGGTGTCACCGAGTTGACCCTGGCCACCGGCCGGCCGCCGATGATCCGCGGCGCCAATGGCTATGAGCCGGTGGACCCCACCAACGCCACGGCCGAGGACATCACTCGCGCCCTGCAGGCCATGGTGGGCGTGGCCCGGGCCTCCACCGTCACGGAGACGCCGGTCCAGTGGTCCGTCAACGCCACCGGCCTGGGCTCGCTGTCCATCGCCGCCATGCGGCGAGGGGACCTCATCCACCTGCGCCTCAGCCGGGCCGCCGACGCGGGGGCCGCCGCCCAGGCCGCCACCGCGCGTCCCGCAGCGCCTGCGCCCGCGCAGCCCGCGCGTCCCGCTGCCCCAGCGCCCGTGCACGCCGCGGCACCGTCCTACCGCACGCCCGAGCCCGCCCCTGCTCCGGCATACCGCACGCCCGAGCCCGCTGCGTCGCAGCCCTACCGCACGCCCGAGCCCGCCGTGGCCCAAGTAGCCCGTGCGCCCGAGCCCGCGGCGGCCCGTCCGGTGGCCGCGCCGGCCCGGACCTTCACGGGCGCGGGGCGCGAGCTGGCCGTGTTGCTGGAGGAAGGCCGCCGGGGCCTGGCCAGCGACGTGCACATCATCGCGGAGCGCCCGCCCCTCTTCCGCTTCGCGGGCGAGCTGATGGCGCAGGGCCCGGTACTGGACGCGACGACGGTGGAGAAGCTGCTGCTGCCGGTGGTGCCGGAGCGGCTGCGGCCCGTGCTGGAGCGCGAGGGCAGCTGTGACTTCTCCCTGGAGACGCCGGAGATGGGGCGCTTCCGGGTCAACGTCAGCCGCCAGCGCACCGGCCTCAAGGGCACCTTCCGGCTGATTGCGCGGGAAGTGCCCACGCTGGAGTCGCTGGGCCTGCCCGCGGACATCGCCAAGGCCACGCACCACCACCAGGGACTCATCGTCATCACCGGTCCATCCGGCCACGGAAAGACGAGCACGCTGGCGGCGCTCGTGGACCTCATCAACCGCGAGACGTCCCACCACGTGCTCACCGTGGAGGACCCGGTGGAGTTCGTCCACCCGCGCAAGCGCGCGCTCATCAGCCAGCGCGAGGTGGGCTCGCACACCAAGACGTTCGCCAGCGCGCTCAAGGGCAGCCTGCGTGAAGACCCGGATGTCATCGTGGTGGGCGAGCTGCGCGACACGGAGACGGTGCGCATGGCGCTGTCCGCAGCCGAGACGGGCCACCTGCTCATCAGCACCATGAACACGCCGAGCGCGGCGAAGACCATCGACCGGCTCATCGACCTCTTCCCGCCGGGGGACCAGCAGCAGGTGCGCCTGTCGCTGTCCAGCGGCCTGCGGCTCATCGTCAGCCAGCGCCTGATGCCAAGCGCGGACGGCAAGGGGCTGGTGGCCGCGGCGGAGGTGCTGCCGGGCTCAGTGTCGCTGGGCAACCTCATCCGCGACAACAAGACGTTCCAGATTCCCTCGCTCCAGCAGCGCGGCAAGAGCCTGGGCATCATCCGCTTCGAAGACTCGCTTGCGGACCTGGTGCGCGCCGGGAAGGTGAAGCTGGAGGTCGCCAAGGGCTTCGCGGACAACCCAGACGAGTTGGAGGCGGTGGTGACGGGCAGGCGGGCCGGCGCCACCGTGGCCGCGCCGGAGACGCAGCAGGATAGCGCGAGGCTGCTCAGCAAGATGGGCTCGCTGATGGGAAGGAAGGGCTCCTGAAATGACGACGCCCCGTCTGGCGGTCCTGTTCGATGTGCTGCTGGAGCAGAAGGGCAGCGACCTGCACCTGGGCATCGGCTACCCGCCCATGGGCCGCATCCGCGGCGAGCTGGTGCCGCTGCGCGAGCAGCCCCTCACCGCGGCGGAGATGCAGGCGCTGCTCTTCGAAATCTGCTCGCCGGAGCAGCAGCGGCAGATTGTCGAGGACCTGGACCTGGACTTCGCCTACAGCTACGGGACGAAGGCCCGCTTCCGCGCCAACTACTTCAACAAGATGACGGGCCTGGCGGCCGTCTTCCGCACCATCCCCAGCAAGGTGCTGTCGCTGGAGGACCTGAAGACGCCGGAGGTGGTGCGCAAGCTGTCGGAGCGCCGCAGCGGGCTGGTGCTCGTCACCGGCCCCACGGGCAGCGGCAAGTCCACCACGCTGGCCGCGATGATCAACCACATCAACAAGACGCGGCCCGCGCACGTGCTCACCATCGAAGACCCGGTGGAGTTCGTGCACGAGTCCATGCGGGCGCAGGTGACGCACCGGGAAGTGGGCCCGCATGCGTCCAGCTTCGCCACCGCCATCCGCTCAGCGGGCCGCGAGGACCCCAACGTCATCCTCATTGGCGAGCTCCGCACCAACGAGACGATGAAGCTGGCGCTCCAGTTGGCGAGCTTCGGCGTGCTGGTGTTCGCCACGGTGCACACCAACAGCGCGCCGGCCACCATCGACCGCATCATCAACGCCTTCCCCGCGGACGAGCAGCAGCAGGTGCGCGGCATGCTGGCGGAGAGCCTGGCGGGCATCGTCGCCCAGCAACTCATCAAGACGGCGGACGGCAAGGGCCGCGTGGCCGCGCTGGAAATCCTGGTGGGTGGGCCCGCCATCGCCTCCATGATTCGCGAGGGCAAGGTGTTCCAGATTGCCTCGAAGATGCAGGCGGGCCAGGGCCAGGGCATGCAGACACTGGACATGCACCTGGAGCGGCTGGTGAAGGATGACGTGATTACGCCCGAGGCCGCGCTGGAGAAGGCCCAGGACAAGGAGAACCTGGCCAAGATCATCTCCCGCCTCAAGCCGGACTGGCAGGTGCCGGAGTCCCTGAAGTCGCTGGGCTAGCCCGCCACGGGCATTTCGAAGGACAGGAACACGGACATGAAGAAGCCAGCGGTGGGGAGCGTGGGTTGGATGGACCTCACGGTGAAGGACGCCGTGGCGGTGAGGGACTTCTACAAGGACGTGGCGGGCTGGTCCGCCACCGGCCTGGACATGGGCGGCTACGAGGACTTCGTCATGATGCCCCCGGGCGGCGGCGAGACGCCCGCCGGAGGCATCTGCCACGCGCGAGGCAAGAACGCGGACATCCCCAGTGGGTGGATGATGTACATCACCGTGGCGGACCTGGAGCAGAGCCTGGAGCGCGTCACTGCGATGGGGGGCCGGGTGCTCGGGACGATTCGCGGCTCCGCCAAGACGGGCCGCTTCTGCTTCATCGAAGACCCGTCCGGCACGGCGTGCGCGCTCTACCAGTCAGGGAGCGACTGACAGGCCGCACGCTCCTCCTCGCGTTCCTTCCGGGTGTCGGACCTGGGTGGTAGACCCAGGCCCGTGATGGATGAGGCGCGGGGAGGACCCGACAAGAAGAAGGAGCGCGGCCCGAAGCGGCCCCGGAAGGTGTCCCCCACCTACCTGGAGAACGCGGCGCTGCACTACCTGAAGCGTTACGCGGCGACGAAGAGCCAGTTGCAGCGCGTGCTGCTGCGCCGGGTGGACCGCTCCATCAAGTTCCACGGAGGTGAGCGCGGCGAGGCGCTGGCCTGGGTGGAGGCGCTGGTCGCGAAGCTGGTGCGCAACGGCCTGCTCAACGACGAGGCCTATGCCCAGATGAAGGCGCACTCACTGCGCGCCTCGGGCCGTAGCACGCGGGTGATTGCCCAGAAGCTGCGCCTCAAGGGCGTCCCCGCGGAAGTCGTGGCGAAGAAGGTCGCCGACGCCACCCACGAGGTGTCCGAGGAAGATGCCGCGCGAATCTGGGCGCGGAAGAAGCGGCTGGGTCCCTTCCGCACGCAGCCCGGCACCCGGGAGGAGAATCGGAAGCGGGACCTGGCCGCGCTGGCCCGGGCGGGCTTCTCCTTCGGCATCGCGAAGAAGGTCATCGACTCCAACCCGGCCTGAGCCAGGCCGGTGAAACAGCGGCGGCCCGCCCGCTACCGGGCGCGGTAGGCCTTCATGCGGGCATCGCTCGCCTCGCGGCGCCGCAGGGCATCCATCCCCGTCGGGAGCTGCACCGGGGCGTCCGCCCACTCCGACAGGCGCCCGAGCAGGAAGCTCCGCTGCGGCTCCGGCAGCGCGCTCAGCGTGCCGAAGAAGCCGATGCTGTCATCGGCGATGACGCGGTACGCGTCGTTGCCCGTCGTGGTGCTGAAGGCGCTGGCGGACCAGGGGCTCAGGTCTCCATAGACGAGCAGCACCCGCTTGGCCTCGAAGCGGGTCCACGCCTCCAGCAGGCCCACCGTCCACGGCTCGTACTGCTTGCGCACGCCCGTGGGCGGGAAGCGCGTGGGGAGGTGCTCACCGGCGTAGCGCAGCAACGGCCGCAGGTGAACCTCCGGGTACCCCGGGCCGCCCAGCTGCGTGGCGCCCTGGTAGTAGAGCGGCGCCGACTCCTCCAGCGCCTGGTCGGAGAAGGTGAACTCCAGCGTGGAGACGTAGCTGAAGAAGGCGAAGAGCTCCTCCGCGCTCGCCTCCGGCGAGGGCAGCCCCTCACACGTCCCCGCCATGCCGTAGTACTGCCAGAAGATGAAGGGCACCTCGATGACGGCGAACTCGAAGGCGCGGTCCTTCCCCAGCGTGTTGAAGGTGAAGCCCTGGGCGTCGTAGCCATCCATGAAGGGCAGCAGCTCGTCGCGGCGGGTCAGCGCGGCGTACTGGAGGGACGCGAGCTGCTGGCGGCAGGCCGCGTCGCCCACCTTGGTGAGGATGAAGCGCCCGTGTCGCGCGTCATGGAGGCCCCGGTTGTGCTGCGCCGAATAGGTCACCGTGGCGTGGACGTCGTTCGGGAAATAGAAGCGGTGGGCCAGGGCGGCGGTGCCGCCCTTGAAGACGCCGGTGGACAGCCAGCGCCCGCCGTACAGCGGCTTGAAGGCTTCGACGAGCCGGTGGGCGTCCGCCGCCGCCTGCCACATCGTCAGCTTCCGCCAGTCCATGTCGGCCGGCTTGGACGCGCCGTAGAAGCGGTGCTCCACGGTGAGCTGGTTGCCCTGGAGCAGGTCCGTGGGCTCGGCGGGGATGGGCTCCTCGAAGATGGCGGTGCCTTCCGTGTCCAGCACCATGGGCGCCGTCTCCGAGCGGTGCATCAGCGTCACCCGCTGCTGGAAGCGCGTGCCCCAGGGACGCAGGTGGTCCACGGGCTGCTCGTAGTCCATCGTGAAGAAGCGGAAGCCGTTGACCTCGACATCGGTCAGCACCGTGAGGCCGGCGATGGACTCCAGCCGGGTGCGGAGGTCCACGCTCGACAGGTCCACGGAGACGGACGGGGGCGGCGCGGTCCCCTGCTCCAACGACTCCAGCCCCTCCGTCGTCGAGCCGCCACAGCCGAGCACCCATGCGCCGAGCAGGCCGCCCACCGCGAACGCCGCCCAGTTCCGCTTCAGCCCGCTTCGCATGGTGTCGTCCCTCAGGTGTCCGTTGAAGCCCGCGAAGATAGCAGGCCTGGGCCCACGCCACGCATGAAGCGCCTGGGCGCGGCATGCCTACATACCGGTCCCGCACAACGAGCGGTAAGGCAGACTATTTCCAGGAACGGCATCCAGCGCCGTGATTCAGGGTCCGGACTGCCCCTGTTCGAGCAGGCCCTCGCGCATCAGCGTGAAGACAGCCTGCCCACACCGGCCCTGCATGTCCGCCGTGGCACGCGCCACCCGAACGACATAGCGCACACCGTCCAGGGTCAGCGGGGCCGGCTGTCCTACCTCGGCCGTCACGGTGGTCCCCGGGCCTTGCGAACGATTCGCGTGCGTCACACGGAGTTGGACGTCCAGCGCATGCGTCCCATCCGCCAGCGTGCAGCCCGCGTCCTCCCACTGGAAGCTCAACTCCGGGACGAGCCCTGGAGGAAGCAGCACATCTCCCGCGATGGTGGTGGGAGCACTCGGCACCGTGAGCAGCAACAGCCGGCCCTCCGCGTCCCGCAGGGTGTCTCCTGACAACAGCACGGGAACCTCACCATCCTCCTTCGTAGGACAGGACGCGGGCTCGCGATGGCTGGTCCACTCAACGACCTGCCCCGTCAGGTCCGACAGCACGTCCGGCACTTGGAGGCTGTAGCTCACGCCGCCGCGCACCGGCCCCGCCTCGTACTCCAGCACCGAGGCCCACCGGTCCTGGTGCCGGTACGCACCGCGCAACTGCCGGGCGACGGTGAAGCGACGCTCCAGCCGCGTGTCCGTGCGCTGCTGCACGGCGTCCTCGGGCTCTTCCTTGAACGCCACGTCCACCTGGGCCGCGCGCCAGACCTGGACACACGGGCTCTCGCGTTGAAGCGATGCCAAGGCATGCCCGGCGTCGGGGACCGGCTCGGAGCACTTCATCTGGCAGCCCATCAGGCCCGTCAGGAGGAGCCCAGCGGCCCCACGCGTCCATCTCGCCGGGGCGCGACAACGTCCCGGACGAGGGCGCAGGCTCATGGGCACTCAGCGTACAGCGTCGTGCCGTCGGTCGACACGAAGAAGTCCTGCCCCTCCACCTGCCCCCGCGCCCGCAGCCGCTCCCGCGTGCGCTCCACCTTCAGGCGACGCGCCGCGACGGGTGGCTCCGCGTGGGGCACGCGCGGCTGGAACCGCACCGGCCCTCCCTTGTCGTCCAGAGCGTACTTCGCCAGCAGCACGCGGTGAGTGCCGTCGTCCGCGTCGCCGTCGTCCAGGAAGTCCAGCTCCACGGCACCCCACTCATTCACATCGCAGTCGCACGAGCCGCACCCAGGGAAGCCGCATCCCAAGAAGCCGTTCCGGCAGGAGACACACTTGCTCTTGGGGGACGCGCTACACGCCGCGCACGCATTACCTCCAAACGAGTACGTGTGCGAGCCCGGCGAGCCCACGCCGAGCATCTGGTAGCGGTAGTTCATCACGCTGGCGTGCACCACGCTGGTCTGCCCCGCCACGTCGTTGCCGTTGTGGCCCAGCGCCAGGTTGTGGCCCAGCTCGTGGATGAAGGTGCCACGCTGTTCCTGGATGCTCGGGCTGCTCCAGCAGCCCAGGCTGATGATGAGGTCATTGCCCAGCACCTCCGCCTTGCCGGATGAGCACGACGTGCTGCTGCCCTGCCGGTAGGCCCACACCGCGTAGTGGAAGTAGGGCCGCCGCTCCGGGTACCCGATGGAGAACCCGCCCTGCTTCAACGAATAGAAGTCCACGCCGCCGCTGCACGCGCCGAAGCACACCACTTCATGCCAGGGCAGCGCGCTGTCGACGAAGGCATGCAGCCGCACGCCCGCGTCCCGCGCGAACACCGCCGCCGCGTCCGCCACCAGCCCGGCATAGGGCTTCCGCGTGAGATAGGGATTGGTGGGGTGCTCCATCCAATCCACCTCCACGTAGAGGTCCTTCACCGTGGGGCTGCCCCACTCGGAGAAGGAGAAGCCGTCATTGCCGAACAACTCCAGCGTGTCCGGTATCCCATCTCCGTCCGAGTCCTTCGAGTCCGGGTTCATCCCCACCAGCGGCTCCAGGGCATTGGAGATGCCGTCTTCATCCTCGTCGTTGTCGCTGAAGATGGTGGACCACAGCGCGTCGTCGTGGACGAAGCTGGCCGTGCCCGTGCTCCCGGGAAAGCGGCCCACCACCACGCGCTGGGCGCCCGCGTTCTGTGTGCTCGCCGCGACGACCAGCGGGTAGGAGCGAGGCCCACTGTCATCGTCGTGTTGCAGGTACTCCGCGTTGGAGCGCAGCAGGAAGACCAGGTGGTCCCCCGCGCCCGGCGTCGTGGACGTGGCCCGAAAGGTGTCCTTCACGTTCCAGGCGAAGCTGAGCGGCACGCCGCCGAAGGGCTGGTTGCTCAGGAGAAGCGCTCCGTTGCGATACAGGCTGGCCGTCCCGCCGCGCCCTTCCGCATAGGCGCGCACCCAGACGCGGTAGAGCCCGGAGTCCGGCGCGGTGAACGTCACGCAGGAACGCGCCTCGCCCGCGCAGTCGTCGCCCATGGCCACCTGGCTCCAGCCACCCCGGTCCCGGAGCACGTGAAGGACGGTGTCCGGCGCGGTGCCCGTCAAATCCCGCGTCTCGAAGGTGTACGTCTGCCCCGCGTCCAGCCACGTGCTCAACCAGATGAAGGTGCCCCAGTCACGAGAGGCCACGTAGTGCGGCCCGGCCAGCACCCACGCGGGCGCCAGCAACACCAGCGCGAGAAGAGTCCTCGGAAGCGTCTTCATCGCGTCTCCTCCGCGCGGAAGAAGGCTTCCTTGAAGGCGTCGTGCTGACGCGACTTTTCCTCTGGCGGAAGCGACCGCCACTTCACCTGCTCCACGGTGAGCGCCTGTTGGTAGCGCGCGTCCACTTCGCCCGCGCGGAGGTCCTCGGTCGAGGGCTCCGGCGGCGTGGCCAGCTTCGCCACCAGGTTCAGCGCCGCCAGATAGCGCCGTTCCTTCTCCATGCGTGCTTCGGGCGTGGCGTCCATGAAGGCGCGCTCCGTGCGCGTCACCAGCACCGCCAGATCGTCCACCGGCTCTTCTTGAAGCAAGGCCCGTTCGTCCGGCGTCAGCGGAACCAGCGCGCGCGCAGCGAACTGCTCCCATTCCGGCGCTTCGTCGCGAAGGCTCGCCACCTGCACCGCGCGGCCGGTGTCATCCTTCGCGGGTTCGACGTGGAAGCGCGGCTCGGCGGCGACCTTGGGTGGAGCCGCGGGCGTCCGGGCGACTTCGCGCGGTGCCCCTTGATTGCCGAGCGCCCACCGGGGGGCCAGCAACGAAGCACTCGCTCCGACCAGCATGATGCCCAGCACTACCGCTGCGACTTCCCCTCGTGTGCGCATGCGTCGTCCCCCACTCGCTGGCGCGGAGCTCTAGCGCCATTTGCCGGGGACGGCAAACCCACCCCGCAGCAGTCAGTGCGGGGGTATCCACGTCACGCCGAAGTGTCATGACGTGGACGCCGGAAGGGCGGGCACTACGCCTGAGGCATGGGACGGCCCGGGCCGTGGAACACGGCGACGGGCGAGGGCAACCTGAGCGACTCGTCCTCAGGCGCCGTGCCCGCGGCGCCCTTCGCGAGCGGACGCCCACCGGCGAGCACCTCACGCGCACGCGTCACCAGCCACTGCACTCCACGAAGCGCGTCACGCACCAGCAGCAGCGGCGCGTCGCGCGACAGCAACGCGGGGGCGTTCGCATTGCTCATTGAAGCGGGCTGTCCCACGCCCAGTTCGTAGACCATCTTTCCGCCGAGCGCCGCCGTGCCGAGCGCCAGCCCACAGGCGCCCAGCCCCAGCGCCACGGTGGCCGCGGTGGGCTCGCGCCGCAGCCGCCACACCGTCACCCCCAAGGCGCCGAGCAGCACGGAGGCGTTGCCCACGCCATGCAGGAACGTCATGTCCCGGGCACGCGGCGTCTCCAGCCGGACCTCCTGGCTCGCCGCCAGTCCCGACACGCCCGCGAGCAGGCCGCCAATGGAGCCCACCACCCAGATGCGGCGCGCCACCCGGGCCCAGGCACCTTCGCCTGTCGTCACTGAGATGAGGTCCGCCACCGCCGCCGTGGGAAGCAAGGCCAGTGGCATGTGCACCAGTGCCGGGTGCAGTTCGTACAACAGCATTTCCTTCTTCATCGCGCGGCCTCCTGCCCTCGTCCTCCAAGGGTAGGCACCCCGAGGACCCATGGCAGGCACGGCTGCCTGCCCGCCCTCCCAGGGCGGGGAATCGTTCAGCAGGCGATTTCGAGCGAGAGGGCGAGCTCGGGCTGGGTGAGCACCTCGCAGCCGTCAGGGGTCACCAGGATGGTGTGCTCGAACTGCGCGGACAGGCTGCCGTCCTCCGTCACCACCGTCCAACCATCGGCCAGCATGCGAATGTCCGGCCGTCCCAGGTTCACCATGGGCTCCACGGTGAGGACCATGCCCGAGCGAAGCTTGATGCCCGAGCCTCGCTTGCCGGTATGGGGAACGGTGGGCGGCCCATGCATCTGGTGGCCGATGCCATGCCCGCCGAACTCCTCCACCACGCTACAGCCCTCCTTCTTCGCCAGTTCCTCGATGGCAGCGCCGATGTCCCCCAGCCGCGCGCCATGGCGAACGACGGCGATGCCCGCGTCACGGCACCGGCGCGCCACGTCCACGATGCGACGAGCGTCTTCGGACACCTCGCCAATGAGGAAGGTCGCGGAGGTGTCCCCGTGGAAGCCGTCCAGGCACGTCGTCACGTCCACGTTGATGATGTCCCCACGGACCAGTTGCTCGCCTTCGTTCGGGATGCCGTGACAGACGATGTGGTTGCGGCTGGTACAGACGGTGGCCGGGTAGCCCTTGAACCCCAGTTGGCTGGGCTTGCCACCCCGGCGCGCCGTGTCCTCGCGAACCCACTGGTCGATGTCCGCCGTGGTGACACCGGGGGTCAGCTTCGAGGCAACGAAAGCCAGCGTACCGGCGGCGGCCTGACTCGCTCGGCGCAGACGTTCGACGTCCGTGCCCTTGAACAAGGGAATGCTCATGGCCGGCAAGGTGAGGGTCCAGGGTGCCTGGCGTCCAATGCTGTTTCGGTATGGCCGACAGCGCTAGAGTGGCGGACGTGAGCCTTACGCACATCCAGTCCTTCGTCGCCGTTGCCGAGGAGTGCAACGTGGGCCGGGCCGCGCGCCGCCTGCACCTGACGCAGCCGCCGCTCAGCCGTCACATCCAGGCGCTCGAGGACGAACTCGGAGCGCGCCTCTTCGAGCGAACCCGGGCTGGCATGCGCCTGCTCCCCGCGGGCGAAGCCTTCCTGCGGCACGCGCGTCGCATCCTCGCGGAAGTGGACGCCGCCGTGCTCACCGTGCGGGACGTAGCGGGCAACCGCGCCGGCGGATGACGCAGCCGGGCTTGGTGCGTGCGTTCAGCATCGGACGGACAGTCGCCACCTTCGGCGGCGTCATCCGCCCGACGACCTGGAACCGGGGCGTCGGGCTGCTAGAGCGAGCATCGATGCCCGACCTCCTCGTGACTCATCGGAGTCCTCACGTGCGCCGCATCCGGGTGCTCGCGCCCCTGCTCTGGGCCCTCGCCTCCTCCACGGTGATGGCGGCGCCGGCTCCTGAGACCCAGGAGGTTCCCGACACGAACGGGCAGCCGCCGACGGATGCGCCCACGCGGGAGCGGACGAAGGCAGAGGACGCTGGGCGGACCGTCGTCACGGGCTCGCGGCGTCCCCGGCCCGCGAGGGACGTGCCCGCCACCACCACGGTCCTCCCCCGTCCGGAAATCGACCGGAGCCCCACGCTGACGCAGGACTCGCTGGTCCGCACCGTGCCCTCCGCCGCCACCTTCCGCCGCACGCCCAGCCTCGTCTCCGACCCGACGGCGCAGGGACTCAACCTGCGCGGGCTCGCGCCTTCGGGCGTGGCGCGCAGCCTCGTGTTGCTCGACGGCATTCCCGTCAACGACCCGTTCGGTGGCTGGATTTTCTGGCGCTCGCTGCCACGGCTCGGGCTCGAGCGCATCGAGGTCGTCCCCAGCGGAGGCTCCGCCCTCTACGGCAGCGGCGCGCTCGGCGGCGTCGTACAGCTCGTGTCGCGCGACATCACCGGAACGCAGCTCGACGCGGATGCCACCTATGGCAACGCGCATACGGGCATGCTCGCGGCACGCGGGGCGGAGATGTGGGGGCCCGTCCGCGCCTCGCTGGAGGCAGAGCTGCTCGACAGCGACGGCTACTCCATCGTCAGTGCCGCCCAGCGCGGCGCCATCGACGCGGACACGCCCAGCAGCCACGCCGTCCTCAACGGGCGCGTCGAAGCGGATGCCACCGATTCGCTCACCCTCTCCGCCCGCGCCGGTCTCTTCCGCGAGGACCAGAACGGCGGCACCCGGCTCACCACCGCGCGCGTGGAGCTGGCGCACTTCGGCGCGGGCGCACGGCTGCGCACCGCGCACGGCGGCACATTCACGCTGGACCTCTTCGGCCGCGTGCAACGCTTCGAACAGGACCGCGCGCGCATCACCCAGGACCGCTCCTCCGAGGCGCTGGCCGCCAGCCAGGATGTGCCCGCCAACGACCAGGGCGCGTCCCTCATCTGGACCGGCCCGTCCTGGACAGCCCTGGGCACGCACGTCCTCACCGCCGGCCTGGATGTGCGCCGCATGGCGGGCACGTCCCGGGAGCAGCTCTTCCCGCCCTCGCCCTCGGAGACCTCCCTTCGCCTGCGCGACACCGGAGGCACCCAACTGTCCGGCGGTGTCTTCATCGAGGACCTCTACACGCCCTCGCCCGTCCTGGAGCTCAGCGCCGCGCTCCGGATGGACGTGTGGCGCAACCAGAACGGTGAGCAGCGCCTGGAGCGCGCCAACGGCGCGGTGGACACGACGCGCTTCGACGACCGCACCGAGCAGCAGCTCAGCCCCCGTCTGGGCCTGAGAGTGCGTCCGCTGGAGGGGCTCACCCTGCGCGCCTCCGCCTACCGTGCGTTCCGCGCCCCCACCCTCAACGAGCTGTACCGCCCCTTCCAGGTGGGCACCATCCTCACCGCCGCCAACGCCCACCTGGGCGCGGAGCGACTGTGGGGCGCCGAGGCCGGCGTGGAAGCCGAGTCCTCCTCGCTGGGCCTCACCACGCGCGTGACGGGCTTCTGGAACGTGCTCGACGACCCCATCACCAACGTCACGTTGGAGCAGCCGCTTCCGGATGGCTCCACGCGCCAGCGGGAGAACCTGGGACAGGCGCGGGTGCGCGGCGTGGAGGCGAGCGTGGACTGGAAGCTGGCACGCCAGTGGACGGCGCTGCTCGCGTACACCTTCGTGGACCCTGTCGTGACGCGCTCGCCCGGGCAGCCCGGGCTGGTGGGCAAGCAGCTCGCCCAGGACCCACGACACCGGGGCACCGCCATCCTCACCTTCCACGACCCCGACATCGTGACGGCCACGGTGCAGCTTCGCGTGACGGGCGCGCAGTTCGAGGACGACCTCAACGAGCGCCCCATGGGTGGCTACGCCGTGGTGGACGTGTCCGCCAGCCGCCGCCTCTTCTGGAAGCTGCACGTCTTCGGCGCGGTGGAGAACCTCTTCGACCGCGAGTACCTCGCGGGCCGCGCCGGAGTGGACACGTTGGGCCCGCCCCTGCTGGCGCGCATCGGCCTGCGGCTGCGCGACGCGCCCTGAGGCTCAGCGGATGGTGCGCACCGGCCGCACCGGGCCGTTGAACCAACGGCTCAGCGACACCACGTCCTCCATGCGGCGCGCGGGCGGGAGGCTGTCGAGGAAGACACGGCCATACGCCTTCGTCACGATTCGCCGGTCCAGCATCGCGACGATGCCCCGGTCCGACTGCGTGCGGATGAGCCGGCCGAAGCCCTGCCGCAGCGCCAGCGCCGCGTGCGGGAGCTGGTACTGCTCGAAGGGCTCCTCGCCTCGCTGCTGGAGCTGATTGATGCGCGCGGCCACCAGCGGGTCTCCTGGCGACGCGAAGGGCAGCCGGTCGATGATGACCAGGCTCAGCGCGTCGCCCGGCACGTCGACGCCCTCCCAGAAGCTGTGCGCCGCGAAGAGGACGCTCGGCGTCTCGCGGAAGGCCTCCAGCAGTTGCTGCTTGGGGCGCTCGCCTTGCAGCAGCGACTGATAGGGCAAACGGGGCGCCACCAGCTCATAGGCCCGCACCATGTTGCGCAGGGACGTGAAGAGCACGAAGGCGCGCCCACCCGTGACTTCGCAGAGGCGTTCAATCTCCTCCGCCGCCTCCTCGATGAAGCCCGGCGCGGACGGGTCCGGCAGGTGCGTGGGCAGGTACAGCGCCGCCTGCGACGGGTAGTCGAAGGGGCTGGGCACCGCCAGCGTCCGCACGCGCGTCACCGGCTGGCCGTCCTCGCCGTACAGGCCCATGCGGTTGGCGAAGAAGTCGAAGCGGCTGTCGGCCGCCAGCGTCGCGGACGTGTACACCACCGTGTCCAGCGCGCCGTACATCCGCTCGCGCAGCTCCTTCGCCACGTCGATGGGGCTGGCGCGCAGGAAGAGGCCCTTGCCCCGCTGCTCCGCCCAGTAGACGTGGTCCGAGGACTCGGCCTTCTCCAGGAAGGAGAGCTGCTCCTCCATCTCGTCCGAGCGGCGGGTGATGGCGGCCAGCTCCGGTTCGCGCTCGCCCACCGTGAAGGCGGACAACGCGGCCAGCGCGTCCCGCACGCCCTCCAGCGGCGTGGACAGCTTCGCCATGACCTCCGCGCGCAGCGCCACGGAGGCCTCGTGGCCGGACAGCCCCAGCGCCCGGGGCGCCTGCGCGAAGAGCGCATCCGCCCCCGCGCGCAACCGGGCCGCCAGCGCGCGCAGCATGGCGTGGCGGGCGTCGTCCTCCTTCAGCGACGCCACCGCGTCCCGCGCCAACTCCTCCAGCCGGTAGTTGGACACGCTGCAACCGAAGTGGCCGCTGGCCGCGTCTTCCAGCGCATGGGCCTCGTCGAAGATGACGGCCTCGTACCAGGGCAGCACGCCCTCGGTGCGCTTGCCGGAGCTGCGCAGCGCCAGGTCCGCGAAGAAGAGGTGGTGATTGACCACCAGCAGGTCCGCCTGCTCCGCGCGCTTGCGCATGCGCGTGACGAAGCACGTCTCGTACTGCGGGCACCTGGTGCCCACGCACGTCTCGGACGTGGTGGACAGGCGCGACCAGGCGCTGAAGGACTCGGGCAGGTCCAGCTCGCTGCGGTCGCCGGTGTCCGTCTCCTCCGCCCACGCCTTCAACTTGGGCCAGTAGCGCGACTCCTCGCGCGAGCCGAACTGCGGCGCCTTGGAGAAGGCGTCATACCGGTGCAGGCAGAGGTAGTTGCTGCGGCCCTTGAGGTACGCGGCCTCGAAGCGCAGGCCCATCTTCTCCCGCATCAGCGGCAGGTCCTTGAAGAAGATCTGGTCCTGCAAAGTCTTGGTGGCCGTGGACACGACCACCCGGCGTCCCGACAGCAGCGCGGGCACCAGGTAGGCAAGCGTCTTGCCCGTGCCGGTCCCCGCCTCGGCCAGCAGGTAGCTGTGCTCGGCGAAGGCCCGCTCCACGGCGCGCGCCATCTGAAGCTGCTCTGGGCGGTGCTCGTACGCGGGCAGCGCAACCTCGAGCGCGCCTCCCGGACCGAGCAGGCTGTCGACGGACGGAGGGGTGGAGACGGAGAGCGACATCGGCACCGAGGGGGAGACGGGAAGCGGCCGGACAAAATAGCAGCGACCGCCGTTTCAAGCGCGTTTCCGGCCGCGGTCGCGCCGCCTGGCCCGGGGGGCCGCCTGCTCCTCCGCCAGCGAGCCGCACCGCCCTCGGCGGCACGGCGCCCGGACAGCCCAGCCCTCAGTACCCCGCGCTCAGCGTGCGCAGGTGCTGGAAGACGAGCACGGCCAGCACCAGCACCACGATGAAGCCCACACCCACCGCCACCGTCTTCAGGCGTCGGAAGACGTTGGGGGTTCCGGCGGGCTCCACCGATGATGGCACCACCAGGGTGGCCCTGCGCACCACCTCATCACGGCCCCGCCGGGCGACGGCATCGTCGGGCGCGCGCGCCAGGCGAATCCGATACAGCCGCCCCACCATGGCCAGCTCGCCCCGCCCCACCGCCAGCGTCATCAGCCGGTCATGGGCGTCCCAGTCCTCCCAGCGCGCCGCCAGCTTGCGCCACGCGTCCGCCAGCACGTCCGACAGGGGGTGCTCCTCGGGCTGGTAGTTGACGTAGACGAGCCCGCACTGCGGACAGGACAGGGCCTCCTCGCGCCGAGGCGCCACGCACTTGGGACAGACGCCAGGGGGTGGCTCGAAGAGCGCGTCGTCCGTCAGCGGCGCCGACTCCGAACGCACCACCCGCAGGGCCGGCGTCACTGGCGCGGAAGCGCTCCAACTGTCGGAGGGCGGCGCCACCGGCACCAACGGCGCTGGCGCCGCCCCTGCGGCGAGGACAGCCGGCACCTCCGTTCGCGGCGCGGTGGTGGCCGGCGGGCCCACGCGGCTGTCCGCGCCACAGCGGCCACACGTCACCACGAGTCCCCCGGCCTCCGTCCGGTAGGTCTCCAGCGGCACGAGCCGCTCGCACGCGTCACACTGGAACTTCATGTCATCACCTGGCGCAGGGGAATGGGCATGGCGCAGCCGATGAGTGCCAGCAGGCACAGCGCGCAGATCCACTTCCGCAGTGGACTGAGCGGTTCCTGGGGTTCCACCACCTCGGGATGGCCGAAGCCTACCAGCTTGCTCGTCACCAGGAGCCACAAGCCCCAGGACGCGGTGACGAAAAGGGTGAGAACCAACAGCACCAACGCCACCGCGCGGCCCACCCAGTGCGCGCGCCGGCCCCACAGCGCATAGGCCAGGTGCCCGCCGTCGAGCTGCCCCACGGGCATCAGGTTCAGCAGCGTGACGAGCAGCCCGAACCAGCCAGCGATGACCACCGGATGGACCAGGATGTCCTTGCCCTCCGGAAGCGGCCCCAAGGCCAGGCGCGTCAGGCCCTGCATCAACAGGCTGTCGCCGAAGAGCGTCTGCACGCCGTTGAAAGGCGTCTCCGGCGCGGGCGGCGCGTTGGTGACGCGGTCCATCACCCAAGTGAAGACGTCCCGGCCAATGACCCACAGCGAGCCGTCCCCCGGGAAGAGGGTGGACGGGATGTCCGGCGCATCCACCACGGTGGAGTGAGCCAACCCCCAGAAGAGGATGGGCAGGGCCACCACCAACCCCGCGAGCGGTCCCGCCGCGCCAATGTCCACCAGGGCGTTGCGGTTCGGGATGCGGTCGCGAATGCGGATGACGGCGCCCAGCGTGCCCACGCCGAGCACCGGCAGCGGGATGAAATATGGCAGGGATGTTTCAACCCGGTGCCAGCGCGCCAACACGTAGTGCCCCATCTCGTGGGTCCCCAGGATGGCCAGCAGCGACAGGCTGAAGGCCAGCGCGCGGAAGGCCGCTTCGGGGGACACCTCTCCCAGTGAGTAGGGCCGCTGGAAATGGAAGTAGAGCAGATACGAGGTGAAGGTGGTCCCTACCGTCAGCACCAGGAGCAACAGGTGCACCCAGTAACGCGGCGCGGGGCGGGCAGCAGAGACGGTGTCCATGAAGGGAGCCTCGAGGTTGGCTAGCAAGAGGAGATGTGCATTGCAACGCGCAGCCGCCCAACCGGAGCGATACCAAGTGTCTCGGACGGACCTTGACATGGAGTCGACATCTGCTACGACCCCGCCCGCTTGAAGGTCTCAAGACAACGGCCGGTTGCTCTCCAAGGCGTCCGGCCGCCACACAAGCATCCAATTCAAGAGGGGAAAGAACATGAAGAAGCTCGTCCTGTCCGCCGTTGCCGCCAGCAGCATGGTTGCCTGCACCAGCGTTGAGAGCGCCGTTGTCTCCGGCACGGAGATCGCCTCCAACGGTGAGGCCGTGGCCGTTGTTCAGGCCAACGCCCTGGGCCTGACCGCCATCTTCCACATCGTCGACATCGTGCAGAGCGACCTCGACACCGTCATCAACAAGCTGCTCATCGCCGAGGCCAAGGCCATGGGCGCCTCCAAGGTGGAGCTGCTGACCGCGGGCACCACCGCGCGTCACGGCATCTACGCCCTGACCGGCACCATCATCGGCGTGACCAGCTCCAGCGCCGTGGGCGTGGCGGTCAAGTAGTCCACACCGCGCAAGCCGCGCGGTTCATGCGGAAGGCCCCCTGGCGACAGGCGGGCCTTCTTGCTTTTGTGCCCTCCCATGCGTGAACGCCTCCTCCTGTTGTGTGCCCTGACGGCCCTCACCGGCTGCCCCAAGAAGGGCGGCGATGACGCGGCCATGCTGCTGCCCGAAGTCAAAGCCGGGCTCGCCACCCGCGAAGCGAAGCTGAAGAGCTACCGCATCGCAGGCACCGTGCAGGACGCGGGGCTGGAGCCGGTGACGTTCACCTTCGAATACCGCGCGCCACAGCGCCTGCGTGGCACGCTGGGCCCGCCCGCCTCGCGCACCTTCGCGTGGGACGGCGCGCACTTCTTCCAGCAGTTCGATGGGGAGAAGCGCTTCGCAACCTTCACCTCGGAGCTGCCGCCCGCGAAGCTCGCCGGCTTCCTGTCGGAGACGTTCCACCCCTTCATGCCGGAGGGCTTCCGGACGCCGCTCTTGCTGAGCCATGCGACGGTCCGCCGCGCCACGCACCCGCTGGCGCCGCAGGCGGTGGAGCTGGTGCAGAAGCTGGACGGTGACGCCGCGGGACTGGAGATGGTCTACGTGCTGCGCTGGCCCCAGCTGGACTTCCTGGGCCGGCGCACCGTCTCACCGGACGGCGCCGCGGCCGAGGAGCGCGTGGAGGAGGAGCACTGTGACGCGGCCTTGTCGCTGTGCGTGCCCAAGCGCCTTGGCCGGTGGCAGGGAGGCAAGCGCGTAGGTGAGACGGTGCTCACGCGCGTGGAGCTGAACGCGGCCCTGCCCAACGACGGCTTCACCCTCACCGCCCCCGAAGGCTACGACGTACAGACGCGGACACTGGTGGAGTCCACCCCCGCCACCCAGCCCACGGACGGTTGACCGCCACCCTCGGCATCCCCACCTTCGGGGCCGAGGGACAAGGCACATGGTGGAAAACGTCATCTTCGACGTGGATGGAACCCTGGTGGATTCGGTGGACGAGCACGCCGAGGCATGGCGGCGCGCCTTCCTTCACTTCGGCCGGGACATCCCGTTCGCGCACGTGCGCAGCCAGATTGGCAAGGGCGCCGACCAGCTCATCCCCGTCTTCTTCAATGACGAGGAAGTGGAGCGCTTCGGCAAGGAGCTGGACGAATACCGCGGCAAGCTGTTCCTGGACGAGTTCCTGCCGAAGGTGCGTCCCTTCCCCCGCGTACGGGAGCTCTTCCAGCGGCTGCGCGCGGGCGGCATCCGCATCGTGCTGGCCTCCAGCGCGAAAGAGCAGGAGCTGAAGCACTACGTGAAGCTGTGCGGCATCGAAGGCCTGTTCGAGACGAAGACAAGCGCGGACGAGGTGGACAAGAGCAAGCCCCACCCGGACATCTTCGAGGCCGCCCTGGCGCGGCTGGGCAAGCCCTCTCCGGACGTGACGGTCGTCGTGGGCGACACGCCCTATGACGCGCTCGCCGCCAACAAGTCGAGCCTGCCCTCCGTGGGCGTGCTCGCGGGCGGCTTCCCTCCGGATGACCTGCGCGCCGCGGGCTGCCGCACGCTGGTGAAGGACCCGGCGGCGCTGCTCGCGCGCTACGAGGCGTCCCGGCGCGAATGGCCCTGGAACGAGTCCGGCACCAGCCAGGTGGCCAAGGACGACGAGCGGCGCTGAAGCCGCGCCCCCGCCCTTCCCCACCCCACGAGAGGGATGGGGAAGCGGCCGCGTGCTAGGTACGGGTGCGTCCGCGCGAGCCGCGGCTGCTGGTTCCGCGACGCGTACCGCTCCGGGACTTGGAAGCAGGCCGCTTCGCGGTGGAGGTGCGACGGGCGGTGGCGCGACGGGCCGAGGTGCCCCGGGCGGCGGTGGACTTGGAACCCGAACGCATGGCTCGAGCAGCGGGCTTGCGCGTGCGGCCGGTGGCGGCGCGGCGACGGGTGCCGGCGCGCTTCGCGGCGGTGGCCTTGCCTCCCTTGCGGCCCGCCTTGCGCGCGTTCTTCCGCGCCAGGGGACGGCTGCGCGCGACCTTGGCCTTGCCGCCCGAGCCGCCCTTCTTCATCCCGCCGCCCGTGAGCTTGTTCACGGTAGCCCAGGCCCGGGACTCGGCCGTCTCGTCGGAGACGCCGCGCTTCTCGTAGCCCTCTTCGATGTGCTCGGCCATCCGCTTCTGCTTCGCCGTGTACTTCGCCTTGCTTCCTCGTGCCATGCGACTTGCTCTCCAGGCCTGACTGACACCTGCATGGGGCCAGCTCCAGCGCAGAGGTGAGCAGTCACCCACCCATCCGGAAGCGCGCAGCCGGATGGACTTGTTCACCCGCCGACGCACGCATGCACGCCCACGTGGCACCCGACATCGGGAATGCACCGAAGCACGGGGCGACTCGCGGCGAGGCTGCGCGCACGACACCACCTCGCGTCCCGCTGGCCGGACGGGCAGTGCGTGCACAAATTGGCGGGCGACACGAAAGAGGAGGCACCCTGGAACCCGCCCTCATCAAGCCCCCATGCAGGCCCGTCCTGAATGACGGCCCCGCGGTGTTGGTGGTGAATACGCGCTCGCGTTCAGGGCGTGAGGCGTTCGAGACCGCCAGGGAAACACTCGTGGCGCGGGGTGTCTCCATCGTCGAATGCCACGCGCTGTCCCGAGCGGATCGGCTGGACGCGGTGGTGGAACGGATGGTGGCACGGGGCACCCGCCGCCTCATCGTGGGAGGAGGCGACGGCACCCTGAGCCGCGCGGTGGTCCGGCTGCTGGGCCGCGACGTGACGCTGGGCGTCCTCCCGCTGGGCACTGGCAACGACTTCGCGCGCTCGCTGGGAATCCCGCCCGACATCGAGGCCGCCTGTGACGTCATCGCCCAGGGCTACACGGCCCGCGTGGACGTGGGCCTGGCCAATGGGCGCCCCTTCCTCAACGCCGCCAGCCTCGGACTGGCCACCGGCATCGCCAAGCGGCTGACGAAGCGGCTGAAGCAGCGCGCGGGCAAGCTGGCCTACCCCGTGGCGGCCGCGGCGGAGATGAAGGACCTGCGCCCCTTCCACATCCGGCTGAAGGCGGATGACCAGGAGCTGGCGCTGGACGTGCTCCAGTTGGTGGTGGGCAACGGCCTCTACCACGGCGCCGGAAACATGGTGGCGCCCGATGCCCGGCTGGATGACCGGCGGCTGGACATCTACGCCATCGCCGCGCCCTCCGCCGCGTCGGGGCACGAAGGCACCGGCCTGGGCCAGCTCCAGGACATCGCCACGTTGATGCGGGTGGCCCTGTCCCTGCGCTCGGGCGAGCACGTGGAGCACCCCGCCGTCACCGCTCTGCGCGCCGCGCGGCTCTACGTGGAGGCCGCCCCCGTCCAGGAGGTGAACGCGGACGGCGAGCTCGTGGGCAAGACGCCCATGCGCTTCGAGGTGGCCCCCGCGGCCCTGCGCGTCTACGCGCCCGCGCCCTCCTGAAGTTTCGGTTCACTGCGAGGCTGGCCTACACTGTGGGCAGCCGCGACGGCGACGGCCGGACGCGGGGGAGGCCGAGCTCGTGCGCCATCGAACCCCCTTCTTGATTGCCTTGTGCCTGGCCATCGCGGCTGTGCTGCTGCTGTGGTTCCGCATGCCCGTCCCCGCGGCCCCCGCCGGCGCGCGCCCGGAGGCCGCGGCCTTGAACGCGCCAGCGCCCGTCACCAACGGCGCACCGTCCCGCGCCAGCACGCCGCCCACCCCGCCGCTGGAGACCGCCCCCGACGCCGAGCTGGGCGCCTTCGTGGTGCGCGTGGTGAACGCCCAGGGGCCCGTGACGGGCGCGCGCGTGCGGGCCTACCTGCGGGTGGGCGCGGACGGCACCGGGGCCACGCCGTGGCGCCGCGCGGGCGAGGGCACCACGGCGGATGGCGGCGTGCTCCGCCTGCCCGCGGCGCCCGGCGACTACCTGCTGTCCGCGCATGCCCCGGACCACGGCCCCGTGCGGCTGGAGGCCACGCGTCCGCTCGGCGAGGCGGAGACGGCCGTCGAGCTGCGCCTGCCCGACGGCGTGACGCTGAGTGGGCGCACCGTGGCGGAGGGGCGAGAGGAGCCGGTGCCGCTCGCCACACTGACGCTGCGGCCCTACCCCGGAACGCCCACGGCCTGGGCGGCCCCCACCGGCTTGCCGGAAGAAGTGGCGGAGACGGCGAGTGACGCCCAGGGTCGCTTCGCCTTCACGCAACTGGCGCCCGGACGCTACGAGCTCACCGCCGAGGCGCCGGGCTTCAGCCGCCGCACCTTGCGCCTGCTCCAGGTGCCGCGGGCCGGTGAAGTCGTCGTGGGGCTCTGGGGCGCGAGCACCCTGGAGGGCTTCGTCGTCGACGCGAAGGGACAGCCCGTCGCGGACGCGGAGGTGGTGGCGGCGGGAGGCACCGCGCCGGTGCGCGTCACCACCGGGGAAGGCGGCGGCTTCGCGCTGGAGGTCAACGCCGGGACGTGGGTCGTGTCCGCCCGCCGTGGGGACCAACTGGGCCGCGTGCCGGGGCCGCTGTCCGTCGCGCCGGGCGAGACGCTGCGCGGGCTCATGGTGACGCTGGGCGCGGCCAGTGGCCTGACGGGCACGGTGTCCACGGTGGAGGGTGCGCCGGTGCGCGGGGCCATCCTGGTGGCGTCTCCCGCGGGCGGCCAGGGCGAGCTGGGCCGGGCGGCGTCCGAGGAAGATGGCGAGTGGCGGATGGACGTCCCTCCCGGCGAGTACGACGTGACGGTGCGCGCGGTGGGAATGACGGGCCGCGTGTTCGAAGCCGTGGTGGTGAACCCGGGCGGCCACACGCCCCTGGACGTGCGGCTGGAACCCGCAACGGCGGCGCTGGAAGGCCTGGTGGTGGACGCGGAGGGACGACCGCTGGGAGGCGCGCAGGTCCGCGCCGAACCGGCGTCCTTCTCTGGCGTGGCGCACACGGCGCTCACCGACGCCGAGGGCGCCTGGAAGCTGGAGGGGCTGGAAGCGAGGCCCACCTCCGTGCGCGCGCGGCGCGAGGGCTCGCAGCGGTGGACGTCCCGCATGGAGACGCTGAAGGCGGGAGTCGTCACCCGCGCGGACTTCACCCTGGCGGACTCCGGCTCCGTGTGGGGACAGGTGACGCGCGCGTCGGGCGGGCCGCTGACCGAGCCCGCGCTGGTCCACGCCGTGCCTCGGGGCGGCTCGGGCACGGCCTCCACGGAGACGGATGCGCAGGGCCAGTTCCAGTTGGAATTGCCCGCGGGCGTCTACCAACTGGTCGCGCTGCTCCACCAGACGCCCGCCATCTACTTCCACATGGAGAGCGACCCGTTCGTGACGGTGCCTTCGGGCGGCGCCGTGCGGCAGGACCTGCTGTTGAAGGAAGACTCCGTGTTGTCCGGCGTCGTGCTGGAGCCCTCCGGGGTGCCCAGCCCGCTGGCCATCGTGGCCGCCATCCAGGGCGGGGACTTCCCCATGACGCGCAAGGAGCGCGCGGACGAGGCGGGCCAGTTCGCCATGCCGCCGCGCCCCCAGGGCGCCCAGCCCCTGGAGCTGGTGGCCCACAACGCGGGGCGCGTGGGGCGGCTGCCCGCCGCGCATGAGGACCAGGCACCGCTCACGGTGCGGCTGGAGCCCGCGGCCACCCTGCGCGGGCGCGTGGTGGCGGGCAGCGGCGCGGCTCCGGATGGCTTCACCCTGGAGCTGCTCGAGGCCAACGGTGAGGCCCTGCCCTGGGCCGGCGCCTGGCCCACCACGCGGCGCTTCGCTGGCAGCACCTTCTTGCTTCCAGACGCGCCCGCCCAGGCGCTGAAGGTGACGGTGCGCACCGAGGACGGCCGCACGGGCGAAGCCCAGGTGACGCTGCGGCCCGGGGGTACCTCGGACGTGGAGGTGCCGCTCACCGGCGGCGTGGCGTCCATCTCCGGCCGCGCGGTGTGGAGCCGGGGGGGAGGCCCTGCGCCAGGGGTGGCGGTGTTCCTCGACAAGGCCGTGGGCGGGCGCTCGGATGCCTTCACCGGGCAGGACGGACGCTTCCGCCTGAGCGACGTGCGCCCGGGCATCCACACCGTGCGGCTGCTACCGCCGGAGGGCCGCGTGGAGACGCGCACCGTGAAGGTGGCGGAGGCGGAGGCCACCGACGTGGGTGACGTCACGGTGTCCCCGCGCCGGGCCACGCCGGGCACGCTGGGCGCGGGCTTCAGTGAGGACCGGGGCCACGTCGCCTTCGCGTGGCTGACGCCGGACGGGCCCGCGGCGCGCGCGGGCGTCAACGTGGGGGACCGGCTGGTGGCGGTGGATGGCCAGGTGGTGCGCGACAGCACGGAGGCGGAGTCCCGCACCCGGGGGGCGCCCGGCACGCCCGTGCGGCTCCACGTCCGGCGCGCGAATGGTGAGCAGGAGGTGCTCGTCACCCGCGCGGAGTGAGGCCCGCTACACCTTCTCCAGCACGCGCGACAGCACCTGCGCGGTGAAGTTCACCAGGGGAATCACGCGCCGGTAGTCCATGCGCGTGGGGCCGATGACGCCCACCGTGCCCAGCACCTGCTCCTGGTTTCCGTAGGGGCTGGCGATGACGGTGACGTCGCCGGCCGCGGAGAAGTCGCTCTCCGCGCCAATGAAAATCTGCATCTCGTTGGCCACCTGCACCCGGTCCAGCAGCGACAGCAGCTTGTGCTTCTCGTCCAGGGCCCTGAAGAGCGCGCGCATGCGCTCCACGTCCGCGAACTCCGGCTGCTCAAAGAAGGAACCCGTGCCCTGGATGAGCATCCGCTCCGTGGACGCCAGGTCCGTGGCCGCCGCGCCCAGCTTCAACGCCTTGGCCGTCAGCGCGTTGTAGAGCGCCTGCTCCTGGTCCATCTCCGCGCGGATGCGCTCGCGCGCCGACTCCAGCGGCACCTCCCGCAGCAACTCCGACAGGTAGTTGCTCGCCTTGAGCAGCTCGTCGGAGGTGATGGGGAACTCCACGGTAATCGCCTTGTTGTGCACCTGGCCGCTCTGCCCCACCAGGATGGCGAGCACCCGGTCCTCGCGCAGCCGGACGAACTCGATGCGCCGGAACACCGCCGACTCCGGCCGCGGCGCCACCACCACGCCCGCGTGACGCGTCAGCGAATGGAGGATGCGGCTGGCCTCGCCCAGCATCTCCGCCAGGTCGGCCTCGTGCGCGAGCCCCGCGTGGATGAGCTCCCTGTCCCGGGGCGTCGGGTCCTTCAGCTTCACCAGCGTGTCCACGTAGAAGCGGTAGCCCTGGTCGGTGGGAACACGCCCGGCGGAGGTGTGGGGCTTCTCCAGGAAGCCCAGCTCCTCCAGGTCCGCCAGCACGTTGCGCATGGTGGCGGAGGACACCTCGAACCCCGGCCTGCGGGTGAGCTGCTGACTGCCTACCGGCCCGCCCGTGGAGATGTACTCCTGGACGACCGCCCGGAGGACTTCCTTCTCACGCTCACCCAGCTCTTCGGACATCCCTGGCGCTCACTCCGGAGCCACGGTGCGGCGGCACCTCCGCCCTGGCTCCCTGGGAAAGTCTAAGGAAGCGGCCCCGGGCATTCAATCCGGGAGCCGCCCTGTCCCTACGGGCGACCCGGCGCGACATTCCCGACGCCGCCATTCCGGCCAGCCGGACGGCCGCCCCGACGCACGAGTGCGGTGCCCGCCACTGTACTGCTCCGAAAAGGACCCGGCTGTGAGGTGCGGCAATGCCCACATGGCTGGCGAAAATCGCCAGCGATACAAGCCGCGCCGTGCTCGCCTCGCGTGCCGCGCCGCTCCCCGTTTCACAGCCAGCCCCCGTCAGTCTGCCCTCCGGAGACGTCCTTCCCGGTGGCCCCCAGCGCGGGTGGCTCGTCGCCAGCATCCTGTCCCTTTATATTATTTGGGGCTCCACCTATCTGGCCATCCGGTGGGCGCTGGAAGGCGGCATGCCGCCGTTCCAGATGTCGGGGGTGCGCTTCGTGCTCGCCGGCGCCCTGCTCTTCGCGGTGCTGTGGCTGCGCGGGGCGCCCGTGCCCACGGCCCGTCAGTGGGGCGCCAGCGCGCTGGTGGGGCTGTTGCTGCTGGGCGTGGGCAACGGGGGGCTCGTCTTCGCGCAGCAGTCGGTGCCGTCGGGCGTGGCCGCGCTGGTGGTGGGCAGCCTTCCCTTGTGGACGGCGCTCTTCGGGGGGCTCTTCGGCCAGTGGCCCCGACGCGCGGAGCGCTGGGGACTGGCCGTCGGCTTCGGCGGCATCGTCCTGCTCAACCTGGGCGGTGACGTGGGCGGCGGCCTGCTGCCGACGCTGGCGATGCTGGTGTCGCCCATGAGCTGGGCGCTGGGCTCGGTGTGGAGTCGCCGGCTGCCCATGCCGCGGGGGCTGATGTCCACCGCGGCGCAGATGCTGTGCGGTGGCGTCGTCATGCTGGGCTTCAGCCTGCTGATTGGGGAACGCCCCACGGCCATGCCCACGCCCAAGGCCGTGCTCGCGTTCTTCTACCTCGTCGTCTTCGGCTCGCTGGTGGGCTACAGCGCCTATGGCTACCTGCTGCGCAACGCGCGCCCGTCGCTGGCCACCAGCTACGCCTACGTCAATCCGGTGCTGGCGGTGTTCCTGGGCGGCCTGCTGGCGGGCGAAACGATGACGCCCACGGCTTGGCTGGCCATGGGCGCCATCCTGGGCGCGGTCGTGTTGCTGACGCGCGGGAAGTGACGCTCAGTTGACGAGCAGCACCTTGCCCACGCCGCCCTGCTCCGCGAGCTTCTGCGCTTCCTTCACCTGCTCCAGCGGGAAGCGCTTGCTGACGGGGATGACCAGGTCGCCCTTGGCGACGGCCTGCCCCAGTTGCGTCAGGCGACGCGAGTCCGGGTGCGAGAGGATGGCGCGCACGGTGATTTGCCGCCCCTTGGCCTCGGGAGGCTCACCCAGGACGCTGCCCAGGGTGCCTCCGGGCTTCACCTTCTCCAGCACGCGGGCCACCACCTGGCCGCCCACGGTGTCCGCCACCGCGTCCAGCATGGGTAGCTTGGAGAACTCATCCGCGACGTCGAGCGCGAAGACGCCGTCCACGCCCAGCTTCTGCGCCTCCGCCTTCTGGCTGCCGCGCACGCCGGCCAGCACCTTCGCGCCCCGGGCTTTCGCCGCGAAGACGGCGGCGCGGCCCACCGCTCCCAGCGCGCCGATGACGAGCACCGTGTCCCCCTTCTTGGGGTTCACCGCCTCTTCCATCAGTTGCACGCCGGTGAGCGTGACCAGGGGGAGCGCGGCGGCGTCCTTCAGGTCCATGGACTCGGGGACCTTCGCCCAGGACTCCACGGGCGCGACGACCTTCTCCGCGTAGCCGGCGTTCACCACGCCCATGACGCGGTCACCCGGCTTGAAGTCGCTGACGCCCGGGCCCACCTCCATGACCTCGCCGGCCACGTCCCGTCCGAGGATGGTGGGGAACTGCAGAGGCATCATCGCCTTCATGTCCCCGCGTCGAATCTTCCAGTCCACGGGGTTGATGCCCGCGGCGGTGACGCGGACCTTCACCTCGCCCGGTCCCACCTTCGGCTCGGGCATGTCTTGAACGGCGAGCGCATCCACGTCTCCATAGGACTTGAGCACCACGGCTTTCATGAGCACCTCCCAACGCGAAAGAGCTGACGTCGCGCGAAGGGTAATCACCCATGGAGGCCGCCCACCGCGGCGCCTGCCCGGCCCTACCTCCCCCTTGCTGGAAGGGCAGCCGGCAGGCGCCAGGCAGGCGAGCTTCACGAGGCACGGCCGCTCATGGCGCGCGTCCCTCGCCGAGCGCTGCACCGACGAGCAGCAAGAGCGTCGAGCCCAGCTCGCCGACGACGAGCAGCGCGCCCCCTGGCCCCGTCACGAGGTTGCGCTGCGTGAACATCGTGCGCTCGGTCCGACGAATACCGTGGAACGCGTACACCATGAGGGTCACTACGAAATAGAAGTACGCCGTCCAGAACGCTCCTCGGTTGAGCGTGGCAGAGAACGCGCTCGCTGCCGCGAGATGACCGAGCACCAACGTCGCGCTCGCGTAGAGAAGCGACGCGCGATGCAAGATGTCGACGTACATCGGGGCTCGTCGTTCGGGACTGCGCACCATCGCGCGCCACTTCCAGACACCGGAAGCCATCCCCACCGCGAGCAAGGCACCCGCGGCGAGGATGGAGGTTCCCTCTATCCTCATTCGCCGGGAATGACTTCGAGCCCGACGAGGATTCGACGGAGCTCCTCGACACGCTCTGCAGGGAGCGCCTGCAGGGGCGCGCGGAGCGGCCCGACAGACGTCCCCTGTAGCTCGAGCGCCGCCGAGATTGCACGCGGGAGGCCGTGAGCGACGATGAATTGCAGGAAAGGAAGCTGCCGATAGAAGCTCTGACGCGCTGCCGCGACGTCACCTCGCTGGATGGCGTCGTAGAGCTCGATGTTGAGCTTCGGGATGATGTGGGGCGCCGCGGTGCACCAGCCGCGCGCACCGGCCACGAAGGCTGCCAAGGCGAGCGGGTTGCTCCCATTATAGAACGCCACATCCTCGCCGCAGAGCTGGACGAGGCGGTGCATGCGGTTCACGTCGCCGGTGCTCCCCTTGACCATCGTGACGTTCGGGATCTTCAGCAGCCGCGAGATGACGTCGGGGCTCAGGTCGAGGCCACCCGTTGCGGGGTTGTTGTAGACCGCGATGGGGATGGCGATGCGCTTCGCCACCGTCTCGTAGTGGGTGATGATTTCGGCGTCGCTCAGCTTCCAGTAGCTCATCGGGATGATCATCACCGCGCTGGCACCGAGCTTCTCGGCGTGCTTCGCGTGGTGGACGGTGCGCTCGGTGGTGAGGCTCGAAACGCCGACGAGCGTGGGGACGCGCCCGGCGACCCGCTTGATGACGATTTCCGCAACCTGCTCCCTTTCGTCATCGGAGAGGTACGGCAGCACGCCGGTGCTGCCGAGAGGCGCGATGGCGTGGACACCCGCCTTCACCATGTCGTCAACGATCTTGCCGAGGAGCACCTCGTCGACACGTCCCGTCGACGTGAAGGGAGTGATTGGATACGCGACGATACCGCGAAGCAGCGCGCTCATCGTGCTCCCCCCGCCGCCTCGTGGCTCATCTCGATGTCTGTGTAACGGTTCTCTGTCATGTTGGTCTCCACGTGTGCCGTGCGTGTCGTTGCGCACGGTTCGTTCATGTACCGGGCAACTGGACCCTGAACGACATCCAGAAGAGAAAGAACGAAGGGTCCAGTGCTGCATGCATGCCGCTCAAGCCAGGGCGTCCCCGTGCTTCTTCAGCACTCGGCGCGCGAAGTAGGCGAACGTGATCGCGCTGCGCGTGGGCCGCAAGATCCAGTCGTGCGCCTCCTTTCCCAGCTTCTCCGGTATGGGCTTGATGTCGCCAGCCGCAGAGGCGAGGAGCTGCAGGCGAGCCGCCCTCTCGAAGAGCTCGGCCAGCACGCACGCCTGCTCGATGCTATCGCCGGCCACCAGTTGACCGTGATGGGAGAGGAGGAGCGCGCGCTTGGAGCCGAGCGCCTTGGAGATGAGCTCACCTTCCTCGTTGCCGACCGGTACCCCCGGCCAATCTTTCAGGAAGGCGCAGTCATCGAAGAGGGGGCACATATCCATGTGCGAGACCTGCAGGGGGACCTCGAGCATGGAGAGCGCGACGATGTGCGTCGGGTGCGTGTGGATGATGCAGTTGACGTCGGGCCGCGCCTCGTAGACCCAGCTATGGAAGCGGTTCGCCGGGTTGGCCATCCCTTTGCCTTCGAGAACCTCAAGGTCGCTGTTGACGACCAGGAGGTTCGACGCGGTGATCTCATCGAACCCAAGGCCCAACTGCTGCGTGTAGTAGGTGCCGGGCTCCGTAGCGCGGGCGGTGATCTGCCCGGCCAACCCCGAGTCGTGGCCGCCCTCGAACAAAATTCGGCAGGTCAGCGCCAGCTTCTGACGCACGGTCCAGTCACCCTGGCCGAAGGTGGTGTCCATCTGCTTCTTCGCTTTTCCGACCAGCTCCTCCTTCGTCTGCGTAAAGGTCTTCGACATCTCAGCTCCTCGTTCGTGTTGGTGCGCGTCGCTACGCAACACGGGTGTAAGGGCATGCTGGACCCCGTGCATCATCCAGAACAGAAACGACTACGGGGCCAGTTGGCCGAGCCCAAGGACGACGCTCCCGAGGATGAGCGCGACCACGAGGACCGCGCCGACGAGGGCGCGACGACGCGGTGCAGAGCATCCTCCCGCTTCGGCCCGAGCAGGACGTCAACCCACGGGACGACAGCGGCGCCACGGCGCTGTTCCTCGCCGCCTGGAAGGGACTGAGCGCGAGCGTCTCGGCGCTGCTCGGACGGGGAGCGAACCCAGACCTGGCGGACGAGGGCGGCAACACGCCGCTGCACACCGCGGCCCGCAACGGGCATGCCGAGGTCATCGAGTTGCTGCTGACGGGTGGTGCCGATGCGCGGCTGCGCAACGCGGCCGGTGAGAGCGCGGCGGACCGTGCCCGCCAGCAAGGCCACACGAAGCTGGCGGAGCGGCTGAGCTGACCCTCCCCCCTCCCAGCCGGGCCCTGAGCGCGAAAGGCGCCGGAGCGTCACGGAGACAGCCCCCGACGCCCTTCCACCGCGCGGACGCCGGGACACTTCGCGTGGGACGCGCTCAGTTGGCGGAGCGCGTCGCCGCGTCCGGATGCACGCCGCCGGTAGGCGCCTCCGTCTCGCGCGGCAGCCAGACGTGGAAGGTGGAGCCTTCCCCCGCCACACCCGGAGACTCCACCCAGATACGGCCGCCGTGCTGCTCCACGATGCCCTGGCTGATGGTGAGCCCCAGGCCCAGACCGCCGTACTTGCTGCCGTGCGCGCGGCCGAAGCGCTCGAAGATGAGCCCCTGCTTCTCCTTGGGGATTCCCACGCCGGTGTCCGTCACCGACAGGTGGACGCCCTCGTCGTGCTCACCCTGCACCCGCACCCACACGGGCCCGCCCTCGGGCGAGTAGCGCAACGCATTGGACAGCAGGTTCGTGAGCACCTGGTCCAACCGGCCCCGGTCCCACGTCCCCTCGAGCTGATCCGACGCCTCGACGTGGATTTCATGGCCTTGCGACAGCACCGCCATGCGGTCCCGCGTCTCGTGCACCAGATGGCTCAGGTCGAAGCGCTCCAGCTCCAACGACAGGCGCCCCGCCTGGAGCCGGCTGATGTCCAGCAGGTCCTCCACCAGCTTGGCCATCCGGTCGATTTGCCGGTTGATGATTTTGAGCGACTTGCCCGGCCCGGCTTCTGTCTCACCGCCCAGCTTCAGCAGCGCCAGGTGCGCGTGGCCCTTGGCCGCGGCCAGCGGCGTGCGCAGCTCGTGGCTGGCCGCCGCGAGGAAGGAATCCTTCGCCTCGCTGGCCAGCCGCAGCGCCGTCTCCGCCCGCTGCCGCTCCGTGATGTCGCGCGCCACGGAGATGAAGCGCCCGGGGCCGCCGTCCGCCGCCACGTACTGGAGCACCACCTCCACCGGCACCTCCGAGCCATCCCGCCGGCGGTGGCTGGTGGAGTACGTCTGGCTGGGCAACGTGCCGCTCACCAGCGGCGCCAGCAGCTTGCGGAAGCCGGCCTCGTCGAAGGCGCCCTCCACCTCCAGCACCGACAGGCCCACCAGTTCATCGGTGCTGCTGGCCAACTGCTTGGCAGCGCCCGCGTTGGCGTAGGTGAGCGTCAGCGAGTCCGGGGAGAACATGAGGACGCAGTCCAGCGTCGCGTCCAGCGTCGCCTTGAAGCGCCCCAGCGCCTCCTCCGCCCGGCGCTTGTCGTCGATGTCCGTGGCCACGGCAATCCAGCCGGCCAGCAGGCCATTCTCGTCCCGCTCCGGCACCGCGCGCGCCAGGTGCCAGCGGTACACGCCGTCGAAGCGGCGCAGGCGGAACTCGCGCTCCACGCGCTGTCCCATGCGGATGGCCTGCACCCACGCGGCGCGCATGGCCTCGCGGTCCACCGGGTGGACGAACTCCAGGAAGGTGTTGAGCGACAGCGGCTGTTCCGCCTGGATGCCGGTGTAGTCCCGCGCGGCGCGGTTGGCGTAGGTGAAGCTGCCGTCCGAGCGCGCCGCCCACATCACCTCCGGCAAGGACTCCGTGAGCCGCAGGTGGCGCAGCTCGCTCTGCCGCTCCAGCGCCTCGCGCTCGCGCTGCCGGAGGAGCACCGCCTGCCGCTGAATCTGCTGCTCCTTGAGGAACAGGTCCACGAAGACGCTGACCTTGGAGCGGAGGATTTCCGGGTCGAACGGCTTGAGCAGGTAGTCCACCGCGCCGTGCGCGTAGCCCTTGAAGACGTGGGCCGCGTCGCGGCTGAGCGCGGTGAGGAAGATGATGGGGATGGTGCGCGTGCGCTCGCGCTGCTTGATGAGCGTGGCCGTCTGGAAGCCGTCCAGCCCTGGCATCTGCACGTCCATCAGGATGACGGCGAAGTCGCGCTGAAGCAGGAACTTGAGGGCCTCCTCACCGCTGGTGGCCTTCACCAACTCCTGCCCGAGCGGCTCGAGAATGGCCTCCAGCGCGAGCAGGTTGGACGGATGGTCGTCCACCATCAGGATGCTCGCTCGGGGCTGGGAAGCCCTTTCCTGGTTGCGGTCCGCGGAGATGTGTTCGCTAGGCGTCATTGAAGTCGGCGGATGAATCTGCCCCGGTCCCACCTGTTCTCAAGGTGGAAGAGGCTAGGTGGCCCCTCGACCGGACCCAAGCCCGGAAGAGAGGCGCCGTACGGTAACCATCACTCAGCGAATCAAGCCGTCACCCACAGACGGATGAGCTCCAGAAGCTTGTCGGTGTCCACCGGCTTGGGCAGGTAGTCGCTCGCGCCGGCCGCCATGCACTTCTCCCGGTCGTCCTTCAGCGCCTTCGCCGTCACCGCGATGATGGGGAGGCTGGAGTACTTGAGGTCCTTGCGGATGGCCCGCATGGTCTCATAGCCGTCCATCTCCGGCATCATCACGTCCATGAGGACGATGTCGACGTCGCGGTGCTGTTCGAGCATCTCGATGGCCGCGCGCCCGTTCTCCGCGAACACCACCTGCATGCCGTGGTTCTCCAGCACGCTGGTGAGCGCGAAGATGTTGCGCATGTCGTCATCCACCACCAGGACCTTCTTGGCGGACAGCTCCGCGTCCTTCTCGTTGCGCTGAGCCAGGGCGGCGCGGGCGCGAGGCGGCAGGTTCTGGTCCAACCGGTGGAGGAACAGCGCCGTGTCGCTGAGCAGTTGCTCCGGACTCTTCGTCCCGCTCTTGAGGATGACACTGCCGGTGTAGCGGCGCAGCCGGGCCTCGTCCTTGGGCGTCAGCTCCTTGCCGGTGTAGATGACGATGGGCAGGTCGCGGAAGCGGTTCTGCGTCTTGACCTCCTCCACCAGCCGGATGCCATCGGTGTCGGGCAGCATCAGGTCGATGACGACGCAGTCGAACTCGCCCGTCTCCAGGTGATGGAGCACCTCCTCGCCGGTGGCCACGGCCGTCACCTCGACATCGCCGCCTTCGCTCAGCAGCTTCACCAGGCTGTCGCGCTGGACGTCGTCGTCCTCCACCAGCAGCAGCCGGCGCTCCTTGCGCTCCAGGAAGCTGGCCAGTTGGTTGAACACCCGCTCCAGGCCCTCCTTGCTGACGGGCTTGGTGAGGTAACCGAAGGCGCCCTGTGAGTTGCCCTGGTTCTTGTCCATGACGCTGATGACGTGCACGGGGATGTGGCGCGTGCGCGGGTTGCGCTTGAGCCGGTCCAGCACGCTCCAGCCGTCCACGACGGGGAGCTGGATGTCCAGGGTGATGGCGTGCGGCTGGAACTCGTTGGCCATGGACAGGCCGGTGTCGCCGCGCGTGGCCACCAGGGCCTTGAAGCCCTTCTCCCGCGCCATCTGCACCATGATGCGGGCGAACTTCACGTCGTCCTCGATGAGTAGCAGGACGCGGTCCCCTTCGCGGATGTGGTCGCGGTCATCCTCCACGGCGACGGGCGTCAGCAGCGACTCGATGGGCGGCGGCAGCGCCGCGTCCAGCACGTGGCCACTGTCCGCCACCGGCGGCGCGGGAGGCGGCTCCGCGCGCGGCGACTCCGGCGTCGGAGGAGGCGGCAGCCGGGGCGGAGGCTCGTACGGGGACGGAATGGACGGCAGGCCCTCCTCCTCCGGACTGATGTACTCAGGCGGCAGGTAGAGCGTGAAGGTGCTGCCGCGGCCGGGCTCGCTGGTCACCTGGATTTCACCGCCCAACAGCTTGGCGATTTCGCGGCTGATGGACAGGCCCAGGCCCGTGCCACCGTACTTGCGCGCGGTGGAGCCGTCCGCCTGCTGGAACGCCTCGAAGATGAGGCGCTGCTTGTCCCGGGCGATGCCGATGCCCGTGTCCGACACCGCGAAGCCGAGCACGTACCGCGAGCGCCGCAGAACCTCGTGGTCGAAGTGCGTGCCTACCTCGGCCAGCTTCACCTTCAACTGGACGCTGCCCTCGTCGGTGAACTTGAAGGCATTGGACAGCAGGTTCTTCAGCACCTGCTGGAGCCGCTGCGGGTCGGTGCGGATGTGGCGCGGCGCGCCGGGGCCCACCTCCACGGTGAAGGACAGGCCCTTCTGCTCCGCGACAGGGAGGAAGCTGCGCTCGATGAACTGATTGAGCTCGGTGAGGACGATGTCCCGCGGCTCCACCTGCATCTTCCCGGCCTCCACCTTGGACAGGTCGAGGATTTCGTTGATGAGGCTGAGCAGGTCTCCGCCGGAGGCGTAGATGGTGTTCGCGTACTCCACCTGCTTGGTGCTGAGGTTGCCGTCCTTGTTGTCCGACAGCAGCTTGGCCAGGATGAGCAGCGAGTTGAGCGGCGTGCGCAGCTCGTGGCTCATGTTGGCCAGGAACTCGCTCTTGTACTTGGAGATGACGGTGAGCTGCTCGGCCTTCTCCTCCAGGCTGACGCGGGCGCGCTCCACCTCGTTGTTCTTCTCCTCGACGCGGCGGTTCTGCTCCTCCAGCAGCGTCGCCTTCTCCTCCAGCTCGATGTTGCTGCGCTTGAGGGCCTCCTGCTGCTGCGTCAGCTCCTTGGACTGGCTCTGGAGCTCCTGCGTCAGGTCCTGCGACTGGAGCAGCAGTTGCTCCGTGCGCATGTTGGCGATGATCATGTTCAGCACCACGCCAATGGTCTCCGTGAGCTGATCCAGGAAGATTTGGTGGATGGCGCTGAACGCGTGGAAGGAGGCCAGCTCGATGACGGCCTTCACCTCGCCTTCGAAGAGGACGGGCAGGACGATGATGTTGAGCGGCGCGGCCTCGCCCAGTCCGGAGGAGATGGTGATGTAGTCCTCCGGCACCTGGGTGAGCAGGATGGTCTTCCGCTCCAGGGCGCACTGGCCGACCAGGCCCTCACCGAAGCGGAACCGGTTGGCGATGTGCTTGCGCTCCCGGTACGCGTAGGTGCTGGTGAGCTTGAGCAGCGGCGTGCCGGCCTCGGCGCCGTCCACCAGGAAGAAGGCGCCGTGGTGCGCGGAGACCAGCGGCGTCAGCTCGCTCATGATGAGGCGGCTGACGGCGTCCAGGCTCTTCTGGCCCTGCATCATGCCGCTGAACTTCGCCAGGTTCGTCTTGAGCCAGTCCTGCTCCTGGTTCTTCTGCGTCGTCTCACGCAGGTTGACAATCATCTGGTTGATGTTGTCCTTCAGCGCGGCGACCTCGCCCTCGGCCACGACGGTGATGCTTCGCGTGAGGTCACCCTTCGTCACCGCGGTGGCCACGTCGGAGATGGCGCGCAGCTGGCTCGTCAACGTGCCGGCCAGCTGGTTCACGTTGTCGGTCAGCTGCCGCCACGTGCCGCGCGCACCCGGCACGCGGGCCTGGCCGCCCAGCTTCCCTTCGATACCCACCTCGCGGGCCACCGTCGTCACCTGGTCGGCGAAGGTGCCCAGCGTGTCCGTCATGTTGTTGATGGTCTCCGCCAGCGCGGCGACTTCGCCCTTCGCCTCCACGGCCAGCTTCTGCGTCAGGTCGCCGTTGGCCACCGCCGTCACGACCTTGACGATGCCGCGCACCTGCGTGGTGAGGTTGGAGGCCATGAAGTTCACGTTGTCCGTGAGGTCCTTCCACGTCCCCGCGACCCCGGGCACGCGGGCCTGGCCGCCCAGCTTCCCTTCGACGCCCACCTCGCGGGCCACCGTGGACACCTGCTCGGCGAAGGTGCCCAGCGTGTCCGTCATGTTGTTGATGGTCTCCGCCAGCGCGGCGACCTCGCCCTTCGCCTCCACGGCCAGCTTCTGCTTCAAGTCGCCGTTGGCCACCGCCGTCACGACCTTGACGATGCCGCGCACCTGCGTGGTGAGGTTGCGGGCCATGAAGTTCACGTTGTCCGTGAGGTCCTTCCACACGCCGGACACGCCGCGCACTTCGGCTTGACCGCCCAGCTTGCCCTCGGTGCCAACCTCGCGAGCGACGCGCGTCACCTCCGCGGAGAAGCTGTTGAGCTGGTCCACCATGATGTTGATGGTGTCCTTCAGCTCCAGGATTTCGCCCTTGGCGTCGACAGTAATCTTCTTGGACAAATCGCCATTGGCCACCGCCGTGGTCACCAGCGCGATGTTTCGCACCTGCGCGGTGAGGTTGGAGGCCATGCTGTTCACGTTGTCCGTGAGGTCTTTCCATGTACCGGCGACCCCGGGCACCGCGGCCTGGCCGCCCAGCTTTCCGTCCGTCCCCACTTCCTTCGCGACGCGCGTCACCTCGGCGGCGAAGGCGCGGAGCTGGTCCACCATCGTGTTGATGGTGCTCTTCAGTTCCAGGATTTCGCCCCGGGCCTCCACGGAGATTTTCTGTGACAAGTCGCCGTTGGCGACGGCCGTCGTCACCTTGGCGATGTTGCGCACCTGGTCCGTGAGGTTTCCGGCCAGCACGTTCACGTTGTCCGTGAGGTCCTTCCAGGTGCCGGCGACGCCGGGCACCGCGGCCTGACCGCCCAGCTTGCCTTCGGTGCCGACTTCCTTCGCGACGCGCGTCACCTCGGAGGCGAAGGCACGGAGCTGGTCCACCATGGTGTTGATGGTGTTCTTCAGCTCCAGCACCTCGCCCTTCACGGAGACGGTGATTTTCTGCGACAGGTCGCCGTTGGCGACGGCCGTGGTCACCTTGGCGATGTTTCGCACCTGGTCCGTGAGGTTTCCGGCCAGCACGTTCACGTTGTCCGTGAGGTCCTTCCACACGCCGGACAGGTCCTTCACGTCGGCCTGACCGCCCAGCTTGCCCTCGGTGCCGACTTCCTTCGCGACGCGCGTCACCTCGGCGGCGAAGGCGCGGAGCTGGTCCACCATCGTGTTGATGGTGCTCTTGAGCTCCAGCACCTCTCCCTTGGCGTCGACCGTGATTTTCTTGGACAGGTCACCATTGGCCACGGCCGTGGTGACCTCGGCGATGTTTCGCACCTGCGCCGTGAGGTTGTTGGCGAGCAGGTTCACGTTGTTGGTGAGGTCCTTCCAGGTGCCCGCCACGCCCGGCACTTCCGCCTGGGCGCCCAGCTTGCCTTCCACGCCCACCGTGCGTGCCACGTCCGTCACCTGCTGCGCGAAGATGGACAGCGTCTGCGTCATCGCGTTGATGGTGTCGGCGAGCGCGGCAATCTCGCCCTTGGCATCCATCGTCAGCTTCTGGTTCAGGTCGCCGTTGGCCACCGCCGTCACCACGCGCACGATGCCCCGCACCTGCGTGGTGAGGTTGACGGCCATGAAGTTCACGTTGTCCGTGAGGTCCTTCCACACGCCGGACACGCCGCGCACTTCGGCCTGGCCGCCCAGCTTCCCTTCGGTGCCGACTTCCTTCGCGACGCGCGTCACCTCCGCGGCGAAGCTGTTGAGCTGGTCCACCATCGTGTTGATGGTGCTCTTCAGCTCCAGCACCTCGCCCTTGGCGTCGACGGTAATCTTGCGGGACAGGTCACCCTTGGCGACAGCCGTGGTGACTTCGGCGATGTTGCGGACCTGGTCGGTGAGGTTGTTGGCAAGCAGGTTCACGTTGTTGGTGAGGTCCTTCCACGTGCCCGCCACGCCCGGCACCACCGCCTGGGCGCCCAGCTTGCCTTCCACGCCCACCGTGCGCGCCACGTCCGTCACCTGCTGCGCGAAGATGGACAGCGTCTGCGTCATCGCGTTGATGGTGTCGGCCAGCTCGGCCACCTCGCCCTTGGCCTCCATCTTCAGGCGCTGGGTGAGGTCACCGTTGGCCACCGCCGTCACCACCTTGGCGATGCCGCGCACCTGGGTGGTGAGGTTCACGGCCATGACGTTCACGTTGTCCGTGAGGTCCTTCCAGGTGCCGGACACGCCGCGCACCTCGGCCTGGCCACCCAGCTTGCCGTGGGTGCCGACCTCGCGCGCCACGCGCGTCACTTCCGAGGCGAAGCTGTTGAGCTGGTCCACCATCGTGTTGATGGTGTTCTTCAGCTCCAGGATTTCGCCGCGCGCGTCGACCGTAATCTTCTTGGACAGGTCGCCATTGGCCACCGACGTCGTCACCAGCGCGATGTTGCGCACCTGCGTGGTGAGGTTGGAGGCCATGTAGTTCACGTTGTCCGTGAGGTCCTTCCACACGCCCCCCACGCCCTTCACGTCGGCCTGGCCGCCCAGCTTTCCGTCGGTGCCCACCTCGCGGGCCACGCGCGTCACCTCGGAGGCGAAGGCGCGGAGCTGGTCCACCATCGTGTTGATGGTGTCCTTGAGCTCCAGCACCTCGCCGCGCACGTCGACGGTGATTTTCTTGGACAGGTCGCCCTTGGCGACGGCCGTCGTCACCTCGCCGATGTTGCGCACCTGGGCCGTGAGGTTGTTGGCCATCAGGTTCACGTTGTCCGTGAGGTCCTTCCACGTCCCGGCGGCGCCGGGCACCTGGGCCTGGGCGCCCAGCTTGCCTTCCACGCCCACCGTGCGCGCGACGCTGGTCACCTGCTGCGCGAAGACGTTGAGGGTGTCCGTCATCGCGTTGAGCGTGGCGCCCAGCGCGGCAATCTCACCCTGCGACGGCACCATCAACTTCTGGGTGAGGTCGCCGTTGGCGACGGCCGTCACCACCTTCACGATGCCCCGCACCTGCGTGGTGAGGTTGGAGGCCATGAAGTTCACGTTGTCCGTGAGGTCCTTCCACGTGCCGGACACGCCAGGCACCGCGGCCTGACCGCCCAGCTTGCCTTCGGTGCCGACTTCGCGCGCCACGCGCGTCACTTCGGAGGCGAAGCCGTTGAGCTGGTCCACCATCGTGTTGATGGTGCTCTTGAGCTCGAAGACCTCGCCGCGCGCGTCCACGGTGATTTTCTTGGACAGGTCGCCGTTGGCCACCGCCGTGGACACCTCGGCGATGTTGCGCACCTGGGCCGTGAGGTTGTTGGCCATCAGGTTCACGTTGTCCGTGAGGTCCTTCCACACGCCGGACACGCCGCGCACTTCGGCCTGACCGCCCAGCTTGCCGTCGCTGCCCACCTCGCGCGCCACGCGCGTCACCTCGGCGGCGAACGAGTTGAGCTGGTCCAGCATCGCGTTGACGGTAGTGCCGATGCGGAGGAACTCGCCCTTGACGGGCTGGCCATCAATCTCCAACGCCATCTTCTGGGTGAGGTCGCCCTGCGCCACGGCCACCAGCACGCGCGCCACCTCCGTGGTGGGCTGCACCAGGTCGCCGATGAGCGAATTGATGGAGTTGATGCTGTGGGCCCAATCGCCGCGCACGTCGCCCAGCGACACGCGCTCGCCCATGCGGCCCTCGCGGCCGACCACGCGCTCCACGCGGACCACTTCCTGCGTCAGGGTGGCGTTGAGCGACACCACGGCGTTGAAGGCACTGGCGATCTCCTCCATCACCGGGTCGGCGCCGCCGCCCGGGAGCCGCACGGAGAAGTCTCCGCCGTGCACCGAACGAAGCGCGGCGAGCAGGGGTTGCAGCGGATGGCCGCCGCGTCCCTGGCCACGCGGGGTGGACGCGCGAGCGCCACGGCCCCGGCCGTTGCGGCGGGCGGGCTTCGGTGCCGCCACTTCAAGGTCCGCTGGCGAGGTGGAGCGGGGTCGTCCCCGGTCACCGCTCAAGCGGTTGGCCGCGGGGGGCTCGGAAGGGGCCACCTCGCGGGTAGGCGCCTCCGGGCGGGAAGTGCCGTTCCCCGAAGGCTTGCGCGCGGAGGCACGCTTACGGCCGTTGGAAGGAGACTGGGGAACCTTGGTGTCGTCCACGCGAGAAACCTCTGATCGGGATGAACGCTGCTGGCTGCGCTGAGCGGCGCCCGGGCTGGGACGAATCTCCAGGGAGTTCGCGGGCTTGTCGATTCAATGCAGGCCCCGCGGAACCCTGAACGTTCACCAATGAACGCGGTGGTTCAGAGGCCCGGACCGCCCGTGAAAGGCACCCGGCGCCGCACCTCCTACCAACATCTCAGGGGGCAGGGGCCGTGCACGGAAATCCGTCGCAGCCGTGCACATAGAGGGGCCGTCCGAGGAGCCTCCGAGCAGGCGCCCCTGGCGGGCGCTGCGCCGGCTCGTACCGGGCGGTCTGGAGATCCACCGCGAAAGCCTGCTCGTTCCCCTGGGCGCAGGCGATCAGGACGCGCTCGGGGCGCTCGAGCCACCACAAGCCCGCTACTTCACACGGCAACTCCACGGGGAGTGGAGTGAGGGTTCGCGCTTCGTAGAAGCGGAGCGCGGCCTCGTCGAGCACGGCGGCGAAGGTGCCCTCCGCTCCCACGGACAGCCGCGCTTCCGCCCCGGATACCGGCACCTGTCCCAGCACCGCTCCGTCAGGCGCCACCGAGACGAGCTGCCCCTCCGCGTCGAGCGCCAGCACTCCGCCCCCGTGGCTGACGAGTGATACTGGGGAGAAGTCGCCCATGCGCCTGGGCTCGGCCCCGTCGTCGCGCCAGAGCTGTCCGGCCTGCGACCACCAGAGGCGATTCTCCCGGTCGAAGGTGACGGCGCGTACGCCTGCCAGGGGGAACCGCTGGGAGCCCTCCGGCAGGGTACAGACCGCCATGGCCTGGGCGCCGTAGACGGCGGCGCGCGAGGCATCCGGCGAGACGGCCCAGCCCAGCAGGGGGCGTTGCAGGAGGCGGGCGAGACAGTGGTTCAGCGCGCCGAAGTGCGGATCCGAGGTGGGCGCGGAGATGAGGTAGGGCAGGCTGGTGGTGGCGACGTAGATGAGCAACCCGAGCGCGGCGGCGGTGGCCACGGTGAGCGGCCATGGGCCGGCTCGGCGCAGGCGAGCCTCCTTCGCGGAAGCGCGCGCCGCCTTGCCTCCTGACACCGGACTCTCGCGTCCACTCACGGCGGCTCCTCGCGGCGGTGTTCCCGACCTTGCCGGGTGATGGTGTCAACAGCGGCCCGGCGCCACGTCCCAGTTCGTTTCCCCACGACAGCACAGAACGGGGCCGAAGGGTGGCCGTGCCATGATGTTCTCGAGGGGAGACAACGCCCGCATGGTGGGGGAGAAGGCGCTGCGAATCGTGGGAGTCGCCCTGGCCGCGTTGCTGACGGCCGGCGCCGCGGAGAATCCACGGAGTGCCATTCTGGGCACGGTCATCGATGCCCAGTCACGGCAGCCCGTCGCGGAGGTCGTCGTAACGGCGAGCCTGTCCGCGCAGGGCGGTGAGCGCATCGCCGTGACCCAGCCCGACGGAAGGTATCGGATTCCCGACCTGCCCCCGGGCGACTACGCGCTCCGCTTCGAGCGCGAGCTGTTCGAGCCCTACTCCCTCCCCCTCTCCGTCAGTGAAGGGCGCACCTTACGCGTCAACGTCGAGCTCCAGCCGACGGAGCCAGGAGAGGCCGTTGGATTGTTCTGCGGAGGCCCGACTGTCGACACGAGCAGTTCGACACTTCGGTTCATCCAGTGGCGAGAAGACGTCTCGCGCGTTCCGGTCAGCCGCCCAACGAAGTGGGCTGGCGCCATGCGCACCTCGGACAGCCTCGCGGAGTGGGTACCCGGCACGGTGGACAGCGTGGACGGAAGGTCCTTCAGCGGTGCCACTCCCTTTGAAAACGAATACCTGCTGGATGGGCTTTCGACTCGCGATCCGACCACGGGCCGCAACCTGCTCCCGCTGAGCCAGGAACTGGTCAGCGACATCAGCGTGCTCACCGGCGGATACATGCCGGAGTACGGACGTACCACGGGGGGTATCATCGACCTGGAGCCAGTGGTCATCTCCAATGAGCTGCATGGTGAGGTCTTCGCGAACTGGGCACCGGGCGCGCTGGAAGGGGCATGGAGGCCTGCGACAGGCCCCCGCCCCGCCCTCTCCTCGGACGGCGCGCTCCGCCACCTGGGGGATTTCGGCGGGACACTGGGCGGACCGCTGCTCAAGGACCGGCTCTGGTTCTTCGCGGGCATCGTCCCCGCGCTCAGCCGCGTCGAACAGGACGCCGGCTTCATGGACCAGCGCAGCCTCCAGGCACTGGCCAGGCTGACGTATGCCCTCAAACACAGACATTGGACATCGCTGACGGTTGTCACCACTCCCGCGTTGATGCGGGGGATGGAAGGCGCGCAGGCTCCGCGGGCGGTGGACAGCGACACGGTCATGACCGTGCTCGCCTACAACGCCATGGTCCTCGACGGACGCGTCACGCTCGATGCCAAGGCGAGTTGGCTGGGCCACGATGTCACCCGGCTGTCGCCTGTTGCCCCTGCGAGCGTCGACACGGACCGATTCCAGGCGAAGACGCAGGCCTCCTATTGGCTGAAGGCCCTGGGACACCATGCGCTGGAAACAGGCCTGGAGCTCGAACATGTCGTCCAACGCCCATCGCAGGTCGCCGACATCACCAGCAGCAACTTGAGCGGGTTCGTGCAGGACCGATGGACCTTGAACGACCGGCTCACGCTGAATGGAGGTCTTCGCTACGACGCGCAGTTCCTCGATGCGGACGTGCGTGGAAACATGACGCATCACCAGCTCTCACCACGAGTCGGACTCGTCTTCGACCCCGGCGGGAACGGCCGGATGAAGCTGTTCGCGCACGCCGCGAAGTATCAGGGGATGGTTCCCCTGGGGTTGCTCACGCCGGACGCGCGCATCGCTTCGCGGCTCGGCCCGACGTCGTCTTCCGAGTTCATCGCGGGCGCGGAGCATGAGCTCTCGCTGTTCGCGAAGGCGGGTGTGACCTACACGCGCCGCCGCCTGGATGATGCGCTCGCGACCATTGCGGACGACGGTGCGGGCGGGTTTCTCATCGTCAATCCCGGCGCGGGCCCTGCTGCCAGCTTGCCGAAGGCAACGCGCACCTATGATGCCGTCACGGTGGAGCTTGGCCGCAGCTTTTGGGACGGCTGGCAGGCCCAGCTCCGTTACACATGGTCTTGGCTCCATGGGAACTACGCAGGCCCCTTCGGCACTGATGGCGGACGGCCGCTGTCACAGTCGCGATTGCTCGCAGCGGACCGGCCCCATGTCTTCAAGGCCTTTGCATCCAAGGAGTTCACGCTCACGCGGAAGCTCACGCTCAACGCGGGCCTCGCCTACCTGGGCGCGGCTGGGGCACCGCGCGAAGCGGCCAGCACGCGGACGCCGTGGGTACACACCATCGATGCCCAGCTGAGCGCGCGCTACGACACTGACGACCAGCACATCGTGACGCTGAGGATCGACGCGTTCAATGTGCTCAATGCACAAACAACTCTCCGTGAGGAGACGTTGCTGCCCTTGCAGTACCAGACGCCACGACAGCTCCGCCTAGGGGTTCGCTACTCCTTCTGAGGCAGAGCTCCCCTGGCCGAGGGTGCCGGCTGCTGTTCGGAAATGTCGGGACATTTCGCCGCTCAAAAGTCCCGACATTTCCGAACAGCAAGCTCTGAAGCCCGTCCAGGGCCGGGCTCGCCACGCGCGCATTCGCTTGGGCACCGGAGTCCCCATGGGAATGTGGCCAGGACAGAGGCAGCGGTGCTCACGGGTGGCTTCGCTGGCCTGAAGGTTGCTCATGCACCTGGGCCATGCGCTGGAGACGGGCTTTCAAGGTGATGATGTGGCTGTTGAGCCTCGGGCTTGTGGTGCCGCTGGCCACTGTGGAGTGCGTCTACCAGGCCATGCTCGCGCGGGTGCCCTCCCTTCCCCAGAAGGTGGAGGGCCCGTCGCCCCCGGCCTCCTGGAATCAGGTGCGGTGGGCGCAGAGCGAACACACGTCGGCGCTTCGCGTGCAACCGGTCTGGCCGACCACCCTCCTCTTCACCCTGATGAAGGTCACGCTGAGTCGCCCCGCGGCAGGAGGAATGCGCGGCACAATGCCTCACGGGTTCAGGCTTGCCGGCAGTGTGGCTCACACATGGTCACGCATTCAGGACGGGGCTGGCGAAAGGCGGATACGCGTCTTTGGAACACTTGCCCTGACCATCTGGCTCACCCGAAACTGGACCGCGGAGGAGTTGCTTGCTTTCGAAGCGAGGCACCTCTGGTTGGGTCGTGACCTTATCGGCGCACATGCCGCCGCGCCTGTGCTGCTGCGCAAGGAGTGGGCACAGCTCGACGCGACAGACGCAGCGTTGCTCCTCGCCGTTGCCGAGAACCCTCGAGACGTCGGGTGCGCTCCAGACCGGCTTCGACAGCGGCGAGACAGACTGCTGGGGCACCTGTCCGACGCCGGCGTCGTCAGTGCGGCTGAAGCTGAAGCAGCGCGCACGTCGCTACCGGCACTGAGCTCCCCCGCTCGTGAGCCGTCATGTCCCCGGCGCTGAGAGGCCCGAAGGGTGGACTCGACAGTGGCTTCCTGACGTCAACGCTCCCTACATGCGGCCATCCTCCTGGCTGTTCGCCTGTTCCCGCGCTTGCCGCCTCGCCCCCGGACCGCACCTTTTCAAAGAAAAGGGAAAGGAACCGACCATGCGACGCGCCATTACCCATGCCGCCCTGACCTTCAGCCTCCTCACGTCGTCGGCCGGGCTCGCCCAGTCAGCAGGCGGTGGCTCGGCCGGAGGCGCGGCGTCTGGCGGAGCGCCGGGCATCTTCCAGCCACAGGACGCCTACGAACCAGGCAACTTCTCACCTCCGCCGCAAACGGCTCCCGGCGACTCGGGAAGAAACTCGATGGACACGATTGAGACCAACACCGGCGCGGAGCCCGTTGCCGCGCCACCGGCGGGCGCGACACGCGGGTACACCCCACAACCGGGTATTGGCGGGAGCGGACAACCTGACACATCCGCGAACGCCGCCGACGGCACCTGGGGAACTGGAATGAACGCTCCTTCCACGAGCACGACCGGCACAGGTGGGTCGGGCGTGAGTGGCACCGGTGGAACGGGCACGACCAGCGGAAGCACGAACACGGCAGGCGCGAACTCCGGCGTTAGCGGTACGGCGACCGGCGGCAGCGGCCTGACGACAGGCTCCAGCTCCGATGTCGGCGGTACGGCGACCGGCGGCGGCTTGACGACAGGCTCCAGCTCCGATGTCGGCGATACGGCGACGGGCGGCAGTGGCATGTCGACGGACTCCAGCTCCGATGTCGGCGGTACGGCGACTGGCGGCAGTGGCATGTCGACAGACTCCAGCTCCGATGTCGGCGGTACGGCGACCGGCGGCAGTGGCATGTCGACAGGCTCCAGCTCCAATGTCGGCGGTACGGCGACCGGCGGCAGTGGCATGTCGACAGACTCCAGCTCCGATGTCGGCGGTACGGCGACCGGCGGCAGTGGCATGACGACCGGCTCCGCGACGGACGGCGCGGCCGGCAGCAGCACGATGGGAACCCAGCCCTCTACGACGGGCCCGGGCAGTTCGACGGGTGGCAGTGAAACACCGGCTGGCGCGCCCACGGGCGGCGCGGCCAGCGGCGGCGCAGCAAAGACTCAGGCAGCCAGCAGCGCGCGGCCCGAGAACCTCGAGCAAGAGGTCGCGCGGCTTCGCGACCAGGTCCAGCGACTCGAAGCCGAGGTGAACACCTTGCGGCGCGAGGGCACGGGGACGGGCGGCTCGGGGACGCAGGCCACGGCGTCTGACGCGGACACGGGGACCACGGTGCTGGCCAGCGTCGTCATGCAAGGGCGGGTGGCCTCCGTCGGAAAGGACCACGTCGTGGTCCGCGACGCGGAGTCCGGAGACACCTTCAACCTCTTTGTGACCAACACCACCCGCATCAGCGCCAACGGCAAGCGCGTCTCACCACAGCAACTCTCCGAGGGCACGCCCGTGCAGGCCGCGTTCAACTACATCGCGGATGGTGACACCTACGCCACGCAGATTCGGGCCTATCCCGGCCGCAGGCGCTGAAGCCCCGCCCCTTCACCAGGGGACGAGCTCAACCACCCTGCCCATCCTGGACGAAGCGCTCGATGCGGGCGATGGCCAGCGTCATCTTCTGTCGCGCGGAGCTGTTCGCCGAATGCACCTGGACGACCCGTGGCGGCACGAAGCCACGGGTCGCCACGGCCTCTTCCAGCCACAGCAAGACGTCGTATCCGGTGCCATGCGTGTCATCGCCCAGGTCATGGTCCAGGCTCAGCTCCGTCACCTGCCCGGACGCCAGCAGCGAAATCGCCTCTTCGGGCCACCGCACACGCACCCAGCCGTCGGGAGTGGCCCGCTCGTCATCCAGATAGACCTTCATGGCATCCACGCCTCGCGTTCGGTGACACAGGGCCCCAGGGACGCGCCTGGAGCGCCGTGACTGAATCCAGCGAAGACAAAGAAGCAAGCAGCCTCACCACGGCTACGCCTGCTCCTCCAGACTGGCCATTGCCTTGCCGATGTACGCGAAGAGCGCGGGGTCCAACCCGTGCTTCACCGCGACCTCGGGTTCCTGCTGATGCGTCGCATTCAGCGCCCCTTCGATGCCAGGGTCGCCCCCCGTGAACGCCTTCAGCAGCTCCCGCCAGCGCATGGCCAGCGAGCGCACCGGCTCGCTCGTGGGGTCCGTGCCCTGGTCCATCTCCGCGCGGACGCGAGCGATGAGTTGGGGCCACTCGGCCTCGACCTGGCGGATGGCCTCCTCGCCCAGTGCCTCGCGGCGGGCCTTCAACTGCTGGAGCTGCTCCGGCGTGTAGTGCTTCTCGAACATGATTCACACCTCATCCCGCCACGGCAGTGTGGCGTGATGAGATGGGTACGGCCTCACGCGGCGTGAGGCTCAAGCGGATTCAACGCTCGTCATCCGAAGCGCCGCCCGCGAGCTTCCGCAGCTTCGCGGCGAACGGGCTCTCCTCCCCAGCCCGCAGCGTCCCGCCCGCCATCCGCTGCCGCCGAGCCATCGCGAGGCCGCCCTCCGCGGGCCCTTCCAGCCCCTCCTTCTCGAAGCGGTCCTGCCCACCGAGCGCGCGCCCCACGGGGCGCGAAGCAATGACACGGCGGTTCGTATCCACGGACATGAAGGCCCCTTTCGAAGCAGCGGCCCGATGCTACCCCACCTCCGCACCGCTCGCAGCCCCGCCCCCTTCTGGCGAAGCCGAGCCCCACGTCCCCTCCGGATCCTCCAGCGCGGCGCCGATGTCGCGCAAGACACGCGCGGCATCCTCCACACCGATGAGCCGGGCGTCCCAGGTGCAAGTGAGCGTCATCACCTGTCCAGGCACCAGCGCGCCCGCATCCACCACGGGCTCCGTCCGCACCGCGCCCGGGGCCAGCAGGAAGGGCACGCGCGTGTACGGCACCAGGGCCACATAGCCCCGCTCCAGCCCCAACGAGCCCAGACTCGTTACCGCCACCGAGCCGAACGGGTCCCACGGCATGCCCACCCAGCGCAGGTCCACGTTCAACGTGAACCAAACGAAGGACAACATCCGCAGCGCCAATCCCATCAGGAAGCCAGGGATGAGCGAGGAGCGCCGCTTGCCACGCTCGATGACGGCATCCCGGCGCGCTCGGACCGCTGCGATGCGCGAGGCCATCGTCTCCGCGAAAGCCCCCAGTGACAGCGAGTCCGCGCGATGCACCGTGGCCGTCGTCAGGTCCGCGCGCCCCGTCTCCGAGGGCTGCACCACCAACACGCAGACGCCAACCTCCTTGCGCCGCCAGGGGCGATTCCAGCGCATCAGGACATTCACTTCGGGATGGCGGCGCAGCGCATCCGCGGCGGCCTTGGCCACCAGATGCGTCACCGTGAGGCGCTGTCCCGTCCGGGCACGGAAGGCTTCGAGGAAGGCCACCGCCCGCTCCATGCGCACCTCCACCGCCGCATAGGCGCTGGGGTCTCCCGGCGAACGCCATGTCCCCAGGGCGAGCTTGCGGAAGGCACCGGCCGGCGGTGCGGGCTGAAGGTCGAGGTGCACGGGCAGCTTCCGCCTTCGCACGGAGCCCGGTCCCCTGCAACTGTGGCCCTGTGCGGAGCCCTGCGCCTGGCCCGCCGCCCTGTTAGACAGGGGCTTCCCTCCCCCCGAGGCCCCGACATGACGCCCATCGCCCTGGCCCTGTCTCTCGCCCTCCAAGCCTCGCCAGCCCCCCAGAACATGTCCCAGACCACCGCGCCCACCACCGATGACTTGCAGACATCCACCCGCGCCTGGCACGAGCAGCGCATCCAGCGACTCCAGGCGGAGGACGGCTGGCTCACCCTCGTGGGCCTGTTCTGGCTCAATGAAGGCGAGCAGACAGCAGGCTCCGCGCCCGAGAGCGACCTGGACTTCCCCGCGGGCACGCCCCCGAAGCTGGGCACCTTCACACGGCAGGGCAACACCGCGCGCTTCCAGCCCGCGCCTGGCGTCACCTTCACCCGCAACGGCCAGCCCTTCACGGGCGGAGCGCTCCAGTCGGACGAGCAGGGCACGCCGGACGTGCTCAAGCTCGGCAACGTCAGCTTCCAGCTCATCCTCCGAGGCGACAAGCTGGGCGTCCGCGTGAGGGACTCCGGCGCGGCGGCGCGCAAGCAGTTCCAGGGCATCCCCACGTACCCGGCGAGCAACGACTGGCGCATCGAGGCGCGCTTCGAGCCCGCGCAGACGCCTCGGATGCTGCAGGTCCCCAACGTGCTGGGAACCATCGACGAGATGAAGGCCCCCGGCACGCTCGTGTTCACGGTGGCGGGCAAGGAGCACCGGCTGACGCCCGTGGAGGACGGTTCGGGCAAGCTCTTCATCATCTTCGCGGATGAGACCAACCGCGACGCGACCTACGGCGCGGGCCGCTTCCTCTCCGCGGACATGCCCACCGACGGGCGCGTCGTGCTCGACTTCAACCGGGCCTACAATCCACCCTGCGCATTCACGAAGTTCGCCACCTGCCCGCTGCCTCCGCGCGGCAACCGGCTCGCCACGCGCGTGGAGGCCGGCGAGAAACGCTACGCGGACCACTGACGCCGGGCCTGCCTCCAGGTCTCAAGCAAGCAGCCCGGCACGCGCGTCCGTCCCTGGACGCTCCGCACCCGGGAGGCTGGCGCATCCACGCGCTCGCGGACATTAATCCACTCATGCGCGCCTCTTTGACGCTCCTCCCCGCTCTCGTGGTGCTCGCCCTGTCCGCCTCCGCCTGCCGCAAGAGCCAGGCGCAAGGCACCGCGTCTCCCCAGGACTGCATCCTCGTAGAGAAAGGCTGGGGCGCCGACGGCACCGTGCCCTTCAACGTCGAGGTGGTGGCGCGGGGCCTGGAGACGCCGTGGGGCATCGCGTGGCTCCCCGGAGGCGACGCGCTCGTCACCGAGCGCCCGGGCCGCATCCGCCTGCTCAAGGACGGCGTCCTCCAGCCGCGGCCCGTGGCGACGGTGCCCGTCGCGGACGCCGCGGAGGGCGGCCTGCTCGGCATCGCGGCCCACCCGAACTTCGCGAACAACCGCCAGTTCTACATCTACGTCACCACGGACGCGGGCGGCACCGAGGAGAACCGCATCGAGCGGTGGACGCTGTCGGAGGACCACACCACGGCGACGCACGAGCGCGTCATCTTCGGCGGCATCGCCTCCGCCAAGTATCACGACGGTGGGCGCCTGCGCTTCGGCTCGGATGGCATGTTGTACGCGGGCACCGGTGACGCGAGAGACCCGGACCGCTCGCAGAACGCGAACGACCCGGCCGGAAAGCTGCTGCGCCTCACGCCGGAGGGAGCGGTGCCCCAGGACAATCCCATCCCTGGCTCGCCCGCGTTCCTCACCGGCATCCGCAACCTCCAGGCCTTCGACTGGCGCGATGCCTCCACGCTGTACATCGCGGACCACGGCCCCAGCGGTGAGACGCTGCGCCGGGGACACGACGAGGTCAGCGTCGCCCGCCGCGGTGACAACCTGGGCTGGCCCGGCATCTACTCGTGCGAGACGCGCGAGGGGCAAATCACACCGTCCATCACCTACAAGGACGCAATGCCCCCAGGCGGCGCCGCCATCTACACCGGAACGGCCATCCCCGAATGGAAGGGCTCGCTGCTCATCGGCACGCTGGGCTCACGCCACCTCCAGCGCGTGGAGTTCGCGCCGGATTCGAGCCGCGTGACCAGGCACGAGGTGTACCTGCGCAACACCTACGGCCGGCTGCGCGAGGTCATCATGGGGCCGGATGGCCACCTCTACGTCACCACCAGCAACTGCGACGGACGCGGTGACTGCGGCCCGGACAAGGACGTCATCCTCCGCCTGAAGCGCTGAGCACGGGCCTTCAGCGCTCCGGCCTTGCCCAAGGACGCTGGAGCGCGCGCCGTCAGAGCATCATCCCGCCCGAGGCCTCGATGCGCTGGCCCGTCACCCACGCGCTCTCCGGCGACAGCAGCATGGCGACCGCATCCCCGATGTCGTCGGGCTGACCCACACGGCCGAGCGCAACCTGGGCGGCCAGCGTCTTGTTCAGCTCCGGGTTGTCACGGACGACGCCGCCCCCGAAGTCCGTCGCGGTCGCGCCCGGCGCGAGCACGTTGACGGAAATCCTCCGGGCCCCCAGCTCCTTCGCGAGGTACCGGGTGAGCGCCTCCACGCCCGCCTTCATGGTCGCGTAGGCGGCGTGGCCAGGGAAGGTGAAGCGCGCGAGCCCGGAGGAGATGTTCAGGATGCGCCCCCCATCCGCCAGCACCGGCAACAGCCGCTGCGTGAGGAAGAACGTCCCCTTGAGGTGGACGTTCATCAGCGCGTCGAACTGGGCCTCGGTCGTCTCCGCGAAGCTGACTTGGATGCCCATGCCCGCGTTGTTCACCAGGAAGTCCAGCCGCTCGCGCCCGAAGTGACGGCCCAGCTCCGTCCGCACCGCTTCCACGAAGGCGCCGAAGCCCCGCGTGTCCCCCACGTCGAGCGGGAGCGCCACCGCCTTGCCGCCTGCTGCTTCAATCTGCTTCACGACCGCCGCCGCTTCGTCCGCGCCGGTGCGGTACGTCAGGATGATGCCGGTGCCCCGGGCCGCCAGCTTGAGCGCCATGTTCCGCCCCAGTCCACGGCTTCCCCCCGTGATGAGAGCCACGGGCATGTTCTTCGAGGTGCTCATCTCCAATCCTTTCCGGTGACGCGGCGGTGTGCCGCACCTGTCCATGAATTGGGAGCCGTGAGCGGATTGAGAAAGGGGCTGCGCTCCGACACATTGTTTCGTCGGCGCTCGAAGCGGAGCTCGGCACGCTGTTCCACGCGCATCGGCCTGCCCGTCAACGTCGCGCGCGAACGCATCCTCCCGCGCCTGTACTCCGAGCCGCACGAGGAGGGCTGACGCCCTCCCGCCGGTGCGTCAGGCGCCGAGCTGCTTCAACAACTGCTCGGCACGCGCGCGCACGTCCTCGGCGCCCAGCGCCTGCGCCTGCTTCGCGTGGCGCGCTGAGAGCTCCTTGTCCGCGGGGAAGGTCCCCAGGGCCATGTTGAGGTGCGTGCCCGCGTCATTCGGGTGCGCGCCCAACACGGGCGCCAGCAACGCCGCGACCCGCGAGTGTTCGTTGTCCTGCATCAGCACCACCGCGAGGTCGTTGGTGGGACCGGGGTCCGTCGGCACCGTGGCCACAGCCGCCTCCAGCAGCTTCACCGCCTCGGCGCGCTCGCCCAGGGCGAGGTGCATCTGCGCCAGCGCGTGCTGGGCCTGCCAGCTTCCGGGCGCCTGCCGTAGCACCTCCGCGAAGACGTCCTTGGCCTCGGCGAAGGCGCCAGCGCTCATCGTCGCCAGGCCGAGCAGGTAGAGATAGGTGATGCTGGAAGGGTCCAGCTTGCGCAACTCCTGAGCCACGCGCTTGGCGCCATCCGAGCTGCCGGCGGACAGGTACAGTTTGAAGAGGTCCTCCAGCACCGCGCGCTGGAGCCCACCCCGCGCCTTCTCCAGCGCCTGCGTGGCGGCCTGGATGGCCAGCCCCAATTGGCCGCATGCGGCATGGGCCCGCGACAGCATCAGCAGCGGCATGGCCTCCTGTGGCGCGCCCTCGGCGGCCCGCAGGAAGTGCGACACCGCGCCATCCGGCTCGTTCTGCTGAAGGCGGATGCGCCCCAGTTCGAAATGGACGTGGGTGCTGCCGGGGGAAATCTGGAGCACGGACTCGAAGGCGGCGCGCGCTCCCGCCAGGTCCCCGCGCTCGAACAGCAGCGAGCCCAGGTTGAAGCGCTCGAAGTAGCCCGCGGTGGGCGCGGCGGCCAACGCCTTGAGGGACTCCAGCGCCTCCGGATTGCCCGCCTGGGCGCGAAGCATGGCGAGGTGCGCCTGCCCCTCCGTGTGGTCCGGCTTCGCCTCCAGCAGGCGGAGCACGGCGGCCTCCGCATCCGCCGCCGCGCCGGTGCTCAGGTGCACTCGAACCAGCCCCAGGAGGCAATCCACGTCATTCGGAGCAATGGAGAGCCCCTTCTGGAAGCTCTTCACCGCGTCCTGGGTCTGTCCCATTTGAAGGAAGCGACCCCCTTCCTGAGCATGCGTCGAAGCCATGCATCAGCATCTACCACGGGGTATCGAGTCCCGGCAGTTCACGGAGCCACTTGCCCGTGCGGTCCGTGCCCGCGGGACCGAGCACCGCCCACACTCGCAGCGGCATCCGCCTTCGCCTCGAAGTGCGAGGGCGCGGCCTGCCATCCCGGCGGGAGGTATCGAGGACCCACCCTGCGGGGGCAACTCCAGCGCCCTCGCCAACATGCGAGAGAAGTGGCGCCGCCCCCTCATGTAGAAGTTCGCCGAACGCATCCGCGAGCAGGCCGTCTTCCGCGAAGCATTCGGCTTCGTGTGATTCAAATGAGGGGACGGTCCAGGTCCCACCTCACGCATCAGGGCTCAAGGGCCGCACTGCGCGGAACCTGAGTTATCAGAGAACACGTTCCCCAAGCTCGGCGCGGTGAAATCCGTGGTGAAGGTGTCATAGTTGGGGGTCGTCGCGCGAGTGATTCCACACCCCATGGAGTGACGAAGCGTGGTCTGGGTAATGATGGGCCCCTTGTCAACAATGACCCTGACGTTCGCGTTTGGGTTCCCATCGCTCGCGGGCGCGCCACCGTACTCGACCACGGCCTGCGTCAGCTTGCTGGCGGCCGTCGCCATCTCGCCGAACGCAAGGCCCTGCCAATGGCCAGACATGGGGAACTCCGCGTCGGCCGTCAGCGTGATGGGGGCCTCGGCCGTTCCCTCGGCACGCAGGTTGCCACCCTCTCCCGTGCCGATCTCGAAGTAGCTCAGGCGACCGAAGCGCAGCGTGACTCCCGGGCTCAACGTCAGCGTCGGAGTGGTTGCGCCATCGACATAGACGGAGTCCTCCATGACGTAGGGGACGCCAACGTTGACCCAGGTCTGCGAGCGGTCCACCTGCCCACCGGGCGACCGGATGACGTTGCGTCCGTTGGTCTTGAAGACGCTGTCCCCCGGGAGGCTTCCGAGTTGGTTGACTCCCATGGAGATGGGGGAAGTCGCCACGTCCGTGACCGTCAGCCCCCTCGAGTTCGAGCCGAAGGCACCTTCGTACATGAACGTGATGCCCTGGGACGCGCTGTGCTGAATCGTCACGTCCTGAAAGTTGGGACGCACGGTGCTTCCACTCACGATGATGCAGGCATCGTTCGCGGCGCCGTAGCCCGAATTCGAACCACAGTACTCAACGACGGCGTGGGAGATGTTGCTGGAGGTGGTCCCTTCCAACAAGTACAGGCCCTGCCACTGGCCCGGAGCCGGCGAGGCGGCATTCGTGGTGAAAGTCACCGGCTTCTCCGCTGTCCCCTGAACCCGGAGCGTCCCGCCCTCGCCGCCGTAGCCAATCTCGATTGATGCGCCATGCTCGAGGCGAATGATGCTCCCCGCTTCGATGGTGAGCACCGGGGTGCCGGGCCCCGCAACGACAATGTCATCAAGGACGATATGCGGGTTGTCCACCTCGCGCCACGTCTCGCTGGTCAAGATGCTTCCGTTTCGGTGAATGGCCCCCCGAACCGTTAGCGTCAGGTTCCCGCTCTTGTTCCCCGACGCGGCGGTGACCGTCGCAGTCCCAGCCCCCATTCCCGTCACCGTCCCGTCCCGCTCCACACGTACGACGGAGGCTTCGCTCGAACTCCAGATGACGTCGTCGAGCACCACCGGCTGGCCACTGCTGTCCCGCCCCGAGGCGGTCAACACGAGCACCTCATTGACAGCGAGAGTATTCTTGCTCCCCGCGACGGTGATGGTGGAGTCCGTAGGCGTGGGCCTGGGAGGGGGAGGACCATCTCCCTTGCCAGAGTCGGCGCCACAGCCAGCAACGAAGAGGGACAATAACAAACAACGCATACGAGAAGCGCGCACGGCACTGCCTCCAAAGGGTGAGTATTGCGCGCATCCGTATCGGTGCGGGCTGCGTAGGGACTCAAGCCCTATCTGCCCTTCCAGGCGGAGCGTATGAAGGCGGCTAGTGGTTTTCCACGAGGCGTAAATCCCTCAGCCCAGCGCTCCCCAGAACGCGGCGATCAACTGGGCTCGGCTCTGATTGCCAGACTTCTTGAGGATGTCCGTGATGTGCACCTCCACCGTGCGCTCGGCGCACCGGAGGCGGTTCGCGATTTCCCGGTTCGAGATTCCCTGAGCGACCAATTCCAGGACCTCGGTCTGGCGGGCCGTGAGCGCCCCGCGCCAGGCAAGGAACCGCCTGCGAGCCCCCGTGGAGCTCCCGCCTCGCGGCGTTCTCAGGAGTACGCTGACCTCCGCCTGGAGATGGGAGATTCGCTCCAGCATCAGCAGGTGGGCATGGCTGGCCACTTCACTCCCGAGAGAGAAGGCCGTTCGAGAGGGTGGGAGCTGGAACCGATACACGGCTCGATGCGGCACGAGCTCCATCTCCACCTGAGCCCGGGGCAGGCCAATGAGCCGTGGCGTGTTCGCGAGCGAGGCGCCGCTGATGCGGAAGAACGCCGGCGAATCACGCCAATCCTCCGGCAGCGACAGTTCGAGTTGGAGCCGCTCCGGCCCGAGAAGCTTGCTCCGGACCGTTATCCGAGGATGCGCCCAGCTCCCGACGGAGATCACCAACCGGAGGAGCTGAAGAGGCGAAAGGACCCTTCGGGCCACCGCCAATATCTCGGGGACTTGCTCGTTCACCGCCAGGGCAAACTGCTCGACGCCCCCCAGCGAGCTCCATGCGTGTTCGATCCGGTCATTGAATTCGCAGAAGGAATCCCAACTGATTCTACGAAGCGGTCCGGTCAGCTCGCGCTCCTCGACGGACGGCCTGCCCAGGAGCGTCGCGCGAGGGATTCCATGGCGTTCGGAGACGTGCAGCCCAGCCTTGATGATAGAAATTGGGACGTGATTCAAGACGAAGATTTGAGCGTCAGTCTCGGTTCAGAGAAGAGGGGGGCACCCTATTACTCCCCGAGGAACTCTACAAATTTGTGCGCCCCCCAGTGCCCGAGACACTCCGGGCGGTAAGACTCACACCGGTGCTCGGTACAATCAGCATTCCGCTGCGAACAAGCCAGCCGTCCGCATTTCCTTTGGTGATTGGCGACTCCAAGTCGACCTCGACAGATGACTGCGCAGCGTCCTGGGAGGCGGAGAGCCGCACGGGGTCGTTTATCCAGACGGCGGTTGGCGGGCCCACGGAAGGAGTACGCACGGGCCCATGTCCTGCTCTCCCACCGGCTTCTTCATGGACCTTCCCGTGACGACACACGTAGTCACGAGGAAGGCACGACTGACGACAGCCGCAGTCAAGCCGGGCAAGAAGACAGCGGCGGCAAGCCCCTGAAGACCCACTCGCCGCTCGAGTCGCTGCCGTTCAGCGCTGGAAGTCCACGCCGACGCCGGCGCCCGCGGTGACACCTCGCACGAGCGTGCCGTCCGGCTGTGGAAAATGAACGGTTCCGCCGGAGCCCCAGGCATAGACGTGGTTGACGATGCGCTGGCGCAGCTCCACGCCCGCCGAGTAACGCGGCCTGTCCCCCAGGCCCGTCAGCACCACGCGCCCCAACGCCCGCGTCCTGCCGCCCGGCAATTCGAAGCCAGCGGACACATCCGTGTCCGTCCTGCCAAAGCCGAAGTACTGCGCCGCCACGCTGCCCAGCAGGAGCAGCTCGTTGGGATTCCCCTTCGCGACGCTCAGCTCCACGTAGCCAGCGAAGCCCGACGGAAGCACCTCGTCCGCGATGGGCGTCTCCGACATACCGACACCGGAGAAGCGGCCCAGCTCGTAGTCGGGACCGAACATGCCGAAGCGGAAGCGCCCCCCCTGCTTGCGGCCCTGGACCGTCACGCTCACCTGCGTGCCACTGGCCATCTGTCCCTCCAAGGCCACGCCCAGCAATCCGCCGAAGGACGGCGTGTAGGCCCGCGTGAAGCGCGCGCCGCCGCCCAGCAGGGCCCACGCGCGCAGGCGCTCCCCCTTGTACAGGGCAACGTCTCCGCCCACTGACGCGAGGGTGAGGTCGGGCGAAGTGCCACCCGCGCGGCCCGCGTCATGCGCCGCGGACAGCCGGATGAGGTAGCGGTCGAAACGATTGGCGTCGTCACTGGCCATGCGGCCGATGTCCAGCAGCGCCTCGCCCGCGAAGATGCGCGCGGCGAGCACGTCACTGGCCAGAATCTCCGCGCGGACCGCACCCTTCACGAAGGTGAGCGAGCCACCCGCGGGGTGATAGTCCGGCGCCAGCGCGTTGCTGTAGCGGCCCACGAGATAGCCGCGGCCCAGCGTCTCTTCGGAGAATGGCTCGACGCGGAGGAAGAAGGGGCGACCCTCCTGGCCGATGCGCAGCATGCGCACCACCTGCCCGAGGTCACTCAGCTCATCCCAGTCCTCACGGCGCAGGCCGCCGCTGTAGTCCTCCGTGGTCGTGGGCGCTTCGTCCACGACCCGCAGCCGCAGGTTCGCCCCCAGCCGCAGCACGAAGGTCTCCCCGTGCGTCAGCCCCAACGAGGGGTAGATGCGCGCGAAGAAGTCCTGCCCCCCGCCGCGAGGCCCTGAGGGAAGGCTCAGGCCACCGACCTCCAACTGGCCGCTGAAGCCGAAGCCCACGCCACCCGTGTGGGCACTGCCCGGAGGCGCGGGCTCATCCAGCCGCGCGGCGGAGACGGGGGCACCTTCCCTCCGCGATGTCGAGGAGACCTCCTCTGAAGAGACCTCCTCCACGGTAGAGCTGCCGTCGTACTGCGTGGACACCAGGGCGAGAAGAGCGAAGAGGGGGGCGCCAGTCATCGTCCCCCGACTCTACCTGTCCATGGCGCGAGACGAAGCAGGTGACTGCATCCGCGTGTGGGTGCCACTACGGACCGTCGGTACACGCGCCCCCGCCTGGCGCCAGCGGGCGACGCGCGACCTTCACGCCACGTCAACGGTTGCCGTCGACTTCAACCTCGTCAGCTTCCACTTCCCGCGTCTCCACGTCGCTGGCGTCGAGCTCCTTGACGTCGGACTTGCCGTCCACCGGCTCGCGCTGGATGTTGCCGGAGCCGCCCACGCCATCCTTGCGGGCCTCTTCACTCTGCTGGCCACCCAGGAGCGGGCCGTCCTGCACGTCGTACTTCTCGCCATCCGGCGTCGTCACCGAGGTGCCCGCGCCCATGCCGGGGCCACTGCCACCGGTGGCCTCGCCGTCGTAGACGGTGGGCGCGTCCTGCCTGTCCCGGCGCTCGTTTTTCGTCACGTCCGCGGCCTCACCCGCGCTGCGGTCATCCCATTCAGAAGACGTGTCCACGGACTCGGGCGCCGTCGTCTCCGTGCCCGAACCACCGATGGCACTGTCATCCGCGCGCGTGTTCGCCGAGTTGCTCGAACAACCCCAGAAGGCCAGCGCCGCCACTGCGGCCGTGAGAGGAAGCTTCATGGTGAATCCCCCTTGCGTGAGAGAAGTTGTGCTCTCGACAAGGTGGCGTCCCGCGCGGCAGGGACAACCCGCCAGCCGTGCCCGTGCCCCCGGGCCCGTCCCAAGGCGGGCGGGCGGGCAGGCCCTTGGTAGCCGCCTGCCTCCGCGCGCGGCTAGCCTTCGTCCTGCGTGCAGGGAAGGATGGCGCGGTGCGGGCGCTCGGTGCCCGTGCCCACCAGCCAGCGCGACAGCAAGCGGACCCCGGAGGCGAACAGCCCGTCCTCGGCGCGGTGGAGCGCCTCGAAGAGGGACTCGTCCAGCACCGACTGCTCCGGGTCGATGATGAGCTCCTCGGGCTCCAGCGACTTGAGCAGCGGACTCTGGTCGAACACCGTCGACATCGGGTGGACGCGCAGGCGCCGCAGCCCCATGACAGCCACGTCGTCCAGCCACTCCACCAGTCCGCTGTCCGCGGCCGCCAGCAGGCGCAGGGCCGCCAGGCCCTCCAGCCCCGCGTGCTCAGCCATCAGCGACACGCGGATGCGGCGGATGGCGCGCGTCGTCGCGTCGTTCGGCGCCTCCGCCTCCCAGCTCAGGTTCAGCTCCGAATCCAACCCGAGGCTGCGGTTGGTGGTGTTCGCGGAGCCCAGCGTGAGGAAGCGGTCATCCACCACCATCACCTTCGAGTGGATGTACGTGTAGATGTCCTCGCCGGTGCGCGCGTCGTGCCCCGCGGAGCAGTACACGCCAAAGGCATGTCCCGTCTCGTGCGCCACGCGCTCCAGCGTGCGCAGCAGCCGCACCTGGGCGATGCCCATGGCCAACTGTTCGCGCAGCGCCTCCGGCTGCCGCGGCAGCACCAGGACAATCTGCAGCCGTCCCCGCCAGGAGGACCGCATGCGTTTCACCAGCGCCTGGAAGATGGCCCGCGAGGAGAAGTACTGGTTTTCGATGTAGATGAAGCGCTCGGCCGAAGCGATGGCGTCCAGATACAGCATGGCCACCTCCTGCACCGGGGGCTGCGGCGGGAGGAGCGTCTTGCCGAAGGTGCGGCTGATGGCCACCGGCCCCAGCGGCGCTGGCAGGCTCGGCGTGAAGTCCACGTCATCCCGAGACACCCTGGGCAGCCGCAGCTCACCGCCGCCCGAGTGCGCCCAGCGCGCCTCGAACAACTCCGCCAGGCGGTCCACCACCGGCCCCGTCAGCACGGACTGCACGTCATGGTAGGGGCCGTGCGGATCCCTCCCACTGTCACAGCGCAGCTCCGAGTGCACCCGGTGTTCCCGGTCATCCCACCGGCAATCACAGACATCCATGCCGCCGGAGAAAGCCACCGCGCCGTCGATGACGACCAGCTTCTGGTGATGCGCGCCATACAACGGACTGGAGGCGTCGAAGCGGAAGCACACCTGCCCGTTCGCCGTCCAATTGAAGATGAGCCGCTGCATCCACTCGCGCTCCATGGCGAGCAGCAGGCTGAAGTCCCACGCCAGCACGTAGACGCGCAGCTCCGGGTTGGCCCGGCACAGCTCGTCCAGCATCGGCAGCAGCCGTGACTCGCCGCGCGCCTCGCGAAGGTCCTCGCCTCTCAGCAGCGCCACGTCGCTGTCGAACTGCCAGCCGGTCATCGCGATGTAACGACGGGCCTTCTGCGCGGCCCGGTACAGCTCCCGGTAGTAGTCGCGCGCGTCCACCAGTACGCCCGCGTCGCTCGCCTCCTCCACCGTCCAGCAATTCCGCCCGGGACAGATGATGCGTCTCACAGGTGCGTCCCTTCCCGTCCCCGCCTCGGCCGCCCTCACCTGGCGCCACCGCCAGGTCCTCCTGCACCGCACACGCCCCGGATTGGCGTGTGTCAGCCGACGAAGACGATGTGCTTGCCCGTGGCGACCGCCATGTCCTTGGAGGACATCACCTGCGCCACCTTCTTCACCTCGCCGCCCACCGTGTCGAAGGCCGCCGCGATGAGGTCGCCCAGCGTCACCTGCACCTGGCGGGCGCCCCGGCCAGCCCCCTTCACCGCGCTCGCTGCCGACACCTCCATCTGCTGGGCCTCACGACGGATGACCTGTCCACGCTTCTGAGTCTTCGCCATGATTTCGTCTCCAAGGGTGAGAGGGTTGCTTGTGCTGCTTCCTTCAGCAACCGGCGTGCCGAGCACCAACCCCGCGATTTTCCGAAGGCCGGCTGCCTGCCCCCCCGCCCCAGGGACCGGACTTCTGACTTTTTTTCAGCCCTGTCCCGGCGAGCTTCCGACGGAAGTTCTTCCCCGAGGCCTGATGACGGCATCCGGCCGCTGGGGCACTCCGCCGGGGCAGGTTGCCCCGCTGGGGCATCCCGCCCCACGGGGCCCACGGATGCCCGCTCCCGCGCGCCGCGTGAGCGCACGCCCACTCACAGCGAAACCCAGGTCACCTGGCTTCATACCGACCGCGCGGGTCGTTATGGAGCCACGGGGAATCCCATATCGAATCTTCCGGAAAATTACAGACATGTAAGTCTATTTGAAAATATAGGAAAAAGCCGCTTCAATACGTGTCACTCCTCACGAGGGCGTTACCCGTATGGAATTGAAGACTCCCATCAGCGCCACCGCACCGACCCTTCAGCCCATGTCGTTCCAGGGCATCGAAGTCATCGGCCAGTCGATTCTCGCCATCGTCAACGGCATGGAGCTCGCCCAGTCACGCGCGTTGCGCATCCTGGGGGAGAACGGCATCGCGCCGCTGAAGGCGGATGCCTGGTACCCCATGCCCGCCCTGCTGAAGTCGTTCCGGCTGGTGTTCGACAAGATTGGTCCCAGCACGGTGAGAACCATTGGCCGGAAGATTCCAGACAGCGCGCACTTCCCGCCGGACATCGACACGCTGGAGAAGGGGCTGCGCGCGGTGGACATGGCATACCGGATGAACCACCGCGGCAAGGGTGCCATCGGCGGCTACCGCTTCGAGCCGGTGGATAAGCGAAACGCTCGCATGGTGTGTGACAACCCCTATCCGTGTGACCTGGACCTGGGGCTCATCGAAGCCATTGGCGACCGGTTCCGTCCCAAGGATTCACTTTGGGTGCGTATTGAACATGAGGCCAAGAGTTGCCGGCGGCGCGGCGACAGTGCCTGCACGTACAGCATCAATTGGTAGCGGAGTCCCGCCAGCGGGCCGGGGGCGGCGCATCACCAGACACCCCAGGGAGGTCCATCATGAAGGAAGTGCTCCAACACATCGCCGTGCGCGAGGCGCGCTTCGCAGCGCACCCCTTCTTCTCCGACATGCGGATGGACCGCCCCATTGAACAGGTGATGGCCTTCGCGCCACGCCTGACCTTCTGGGTGATGACGTTCCAGGACGTGCTGCGCCTCAACGCACACTTCATCCAGGACGCGCACCTCAAGGCGCTGGCCACGCGGCACCATGCCGAGGAGGGCGGGCATGACCAGTGGTTCGAGGACGACATCTCCGCGCTCACGGGCGGCTCGCTGAGCATCGGCACCATGTACGGCCGCGCGCACGTGAAGACGCGTGACGCGGCCTACGCCATCATCAGCGAGGTGTACCGCCCGGTGGATGACCGGCTGCGCATCGTCCTGCTGTGGGCGCTGGAGTCCACCAGCCATGTCTTCTTCAGCCGCACCGCCATCATCAGCGCGGCGCAGGGCGCGGACGACCGGCTGAAGTACTTCTCCGACCACCACATGCAGGCCGAAGCGCAGCACGCCATGTTCGAACAGGAGCTGGCGGCGGAGCTGGAGGCCATGCAGTTGTCCCCGGAGGTGCGCGCGGACGCCCTGGCCATGGTGGACCGCATCTACGCGGCGTTCGACACCATGTTCGACGGGCTGCGCGTCAACCTGGAGCGGGAGCACGCCGAGGCCCCCGCACCGGGCCTCCAGGCGCACACCGCCACCGCCGAAGTCCTCCCCCTGGAGATGGAAGAGGACCTGGAAATCATCGTCCTGGAGGAGGACGGGGAAGCCCGCGCCGCCTGAGGCGGCGCTGGGGGAACTACCGCGCGGGAGGGGAGAGCACGAGGATGAGCTCCCCGCCCACGTACTTACCGGCCTTCTGGTAGACGGCGCCCTGGCGGCCCAGCTCCACGTCCAGCGTGGGCTGACGGGGAATGGCCACGCGCACCGTGGCCGTGCCGTCCTTGATGCCCTGCAGTTGCAGCGTCGCGTTGGCGCCGTTGGGCAGCTTCACCTCGGAGGCGCTCTTCGCGCTCACCGTCAGCACCTCATTCGAGAGGCGCTTGAACGAGGTGAAGCTGAAGTTCTGCTTCTGGAACTGCTCCTTCATCTTCTCCAGCTCGGGCGGGTCGACCTCGGTGCCCTTCTTCGAGGCGAGCACTACCTCGACCTGGACCTGGACTTTCGCGTCTTGTGCGCTGGCGGCCATGGGCAGCAACAGGCCCAGCCCCAGCAGCGCCCACAGCATCCGGCCCGACGACACGTGTCTTCTCACAAGGAACCTCCCGACGGCCTGGGGGCGTCGGGGGCCGGGCGCGCGGGGACGTTGCGCCCGCTTGCGTCTGGCTGACCGACACCTGTCTGGTCCTGCCGCTCACCCTTCTCCGCGCCGGGAGACAGGACGTCCGAGTCCTCGTCCACCAGCCAGATGATGGTGCCCCCATTGTCCGTCTCCATCACCACCGGCGCCACCTGGGCGTTGCGGTAGGGCTGGATGGACTTCACCGTCATGCGCTCGGAGGCGTACCCCACCGGCGCCCGGTCGCTCGTCAGCAGGGGGACCCCCACCAGTAGCAGCACGGCCGCGGTGGCCAGCGACGAAATCATCGCGGTGCGCTGGTAGAGAAACATTTCGGACACTGCCAGCTTCAGCCGCTCCATGAGGGGCGGCTTGTCCGGCGTCACCCGCGCCATGACGCGCTGGGTGAAGTCCTTGAAGTCCACGTCGTCCACGGCCATGTCCAGGCCCACCCGAAGGAGCCCGGATTCCGCGCGAAGGTCCGCCGCCCGTCCAGTACAGTCCCGGCAGGCCGCCAGGTGCCGCTCCACGTTGACGCGCTCGCCGGAGCTCAGCTCTCCGTCGACGTACGGGGACAGCATGGGTACGAAACGCTCACACGCGGGATTACCGGCCATTGGTTCCACCTGCTTGCTGGAAGGGGCTGCGAAAATTGGGACGGGCAGGTCCCTCAGATATTCGAGGCCCGCTCAATCACTGCCCACGCCGCTCTTCGCTTCGTCCAACTCCAGGTATTCACTGAGGATTTTCTGAACCTTGGCCCGGGCATGGAAAAGCCGGCTCATCACCGTGCCCTTGGGGATGTCCAGGGTGCGGGCGAGGTCGTCGTAGGACATGCCCTCGATTTCCCGCAGCAGGAGGATGGCCCGATGCTTCTCCGGCACCGTGGCCAGGGCCTCCTGGATCTTCTCCGCCAGTTCGCGGCGCAGGGCGCTCTTCTGGGGATTGGTGCCCAGCCGGCTGCCCAGGGCGCCGATTCGGGCCTCGGACAGGTCCACGGACTGGCTCTCGTCGAACTCCACGACCTCGCCGCCTCCGCCACGCTTGCGGATGACGTCGATGCAGATGTTGACGGTGATGCGGTAGAGCCACGTGTAGAAGGACGAGTCGCCCTTGAAGTGGTCCAGATACTTGTAGACCTTGACGAACGCCTCCTGGGAGACGTCCATCGCTTCCTCCTTGTCCTTCAGCATGCCCAACGCAACGGCGTACACCTTGCGCTGGTAACGCTCGACGAGGAGTTTGAAAGCGCGCTGGTCGCCGGTCCGGACGCGCTTGACGAGAGTGAGGTCGTCGGTTGCCAAGTAGGTGCGGCAACCTAGCACAAGCGGACACAATCCAAGGAGATTCGCGCCGGCGAAGGCGCCGCCGACGGGCCGACGGGCCGACGGGCCTAGAGGCTGACGAGCGCCGCCACGGCCAGCGCGATGGCCAGCAGCACCAGCAGTGCGCCAAACGTCACCCGGTCCCACTGCCCCTCCGCCACCGCCCCGTCGTCCGGCCCCGCGCGGAAGCGGTGCAGCACGTTCCACAGCATCCGCGCGCCCAGGCGGCGGTTCGTCCCGCGTCGGCGCTGGGTATCCCCGTCTTGCTGCGCGTCCTCCGATGAAGAGGCCTCGTCGCGCGGACGCAGCGCGGGCATGACCGGGCCGTGAAGGGCCGTGGCCGCGCGGGCGCCGGCCGCCTGGACGAGCGGCTGCTCGGCTGGCCGGGCCGCGGCTTCCTCCGAGTGGCGCACCTCGGGAGGCGGATCCAGCCGCACCTCGGCGGCTCGCGTCCGGGCTTCGGCGGGGGTGCGGGCTTCCATCACCCACAGGCCCCGCGTCACGCCGTCCTCGCCGGTGCGCGCGTCCCGCAGCTCGCCGAAGCCCTGCCCCTCCAGCGCCTCGCGGAAGGCCTGGCGCGCCTCGGGCTGGGGCGGGTGCCGCGCCGCCGCCGTGGCGTAGGCCGTGTAGAACGCCCACAGCCGCGTGGCCCGCTCCGAGCCTGGCACCTGCGGAGGCGACAGATGCGAGGCCAGCAGCGCCGCGTCCGACCCGAAGCGCTGGCCCAATGCCTCCTGCCCCGGCGTGTCCTCCAGGCCCGGTGGCACCAGCTCCGCCACCGACTTCACCGGCGCGCGCTCCTGGCCGCCCATGGGTGGGTGCAGGGGCGGCGGCAATCGCGGGCGGAAGTTGTCCCCCGGCCGGGGTGGCTGCGCCGACGGGCCCCAGTCCTGGAGCTGAGGCCCCGGCGCGCCCGGACCTTCGGGGCGTCTGGCGCCACGACCGCCCCCCAGCGAGCGGAGGGCGCGGTCAATCACGTTGGGGATGCGGAAGGAGGACATGGGCAATGCCTCACCCTGGCTTGGGGGGTCCCGGCTTCCTGATTTTCGGCGGACGGAAGCGCGGGGTTGCGCGGCGGACTATTCGCCCTCGCGCTCCACCTCGATGGGCGTCGTCATTCCGTTGGCATCCAGACGAACGCGGTAGAGGGAGTTCAGCCCGTCGCCGTCGAAGTCACCCCGCGCGATGCAGGACACCTCCGGCTCGCCCACGGGGCTCTCCTGCACCACCACCTGATACTGGAAGTGGACCTTTCCGTCGGGCTCGAAACCAATCCGGTGAAAGGCTTCGTCCTTGGGGAAAGCCACGGCCCTGCCGCCGCGCGGAACTTCCTTCGGCGTGGGGCCCGCGGTGACGTAGACGCCGTGCTCGTCGCGGTAGGTCTGGACGGCGTCACACAGCGCGAGCACGTTGACGCGGGCCTCGGCGTCGCTGGGAGGCGCCGCCTGTGTGGCGGGGCTCCTTCCCGAACACTGCGTCACCAGCAAGTGGCCCGCGGTCACCGCGAGCACGACGACGAGGATGAGGGGGGCCGGCCGCCTCCGGAGCGGCGCATTCCAGTCCGACTCATTCCACGCCATCTCAGCCTCCTCTCGCCCAGTCGCGTGGCTGGCGCAACACCTCCACCAGCCGTGCCTCCGGCGTGCCGGGCTCGGGGTGGTAGTCGTAGCGCCAGCGGACCTGCGGCGGCAGGGACATGAGGATGGACTCGGTGCGCCCGCGCGTCTCCAGGCCGAAGACGGTGCCCCGGTCATAGACGAGGTTGAACTCCACGTAGCGCCCGCGCCGCACCTCCTGCCAGAAGCGCTGCCCCTCCGTCGCCGGCGTGTCCTTGCGCCGCTCGGCGATGGGCAGGTACGCGTCCAGGAAGGCCCGGCCGCAGTCCTGGACGAAGGCGAACTCCTTCTCCAGCTCCCCGCCCATGTTCTCGAAGAAGATGCCGCCTACCCCGCGCGTCTCCTCGCGGTGGCGCAGGTAGAAGTACTTGTCACAGGCGCTCTTGAAGCGCGGGTAGTAGCCCGCGTCGTGCTTGTCACAGGCGGCCTGGTGCACGCGGTGGAAGTGCGCCGCGTCCTCTTCATAGAGGTAGTAGGGCGTCAGGTCCGCGCCGCCGCCGAACCACGCCTTCCCGCCCTGCTGGATGAAGCGGTAGTTGGCGTGCACGGTGGGCACATGCGGGTTGCGCGGGTGCAGCACCAGGGAGATGCCGCCCGCCCAGAAGTGGCGGCCCTCGCCCTGGAGCTTCTGCGCGAACTGCTCCTCCAGTTCGCCGTACACCACGGACGTATTGACGCCGGCCTTCTCCAGCACGGCGCCGTCCTCCAGCACCCGGCTGCGTCCACCGCCGCCGCCCGGCCGGGTCCAGGAGTCCTCGCGGAAACGCGTCGAGCCGTCCAGCCGCTCCAGGCCGCCGCAGATGTCGTCCTGCAGCGACCGGATGAAGCCCGTCATCCGCTCCTTGAGGCTCTCAACGTCCACCGTCTTCATTCGCTCTCCCGAGGGCTCGGCGCGTGGGGCGCCCGCGTCAGGCCTACACCAACTTCCCGGCCCCGGGGAGAACTCCCGCGCCCTACTGCTGCATCGAGTATTCGTCCGGGGCCTCGAAGTCCACGGGCGGGACGGCCGGCGCCATCTGCCCCGCCGCGTCGAAGGCCTGGATGCGGGCCCGGTAGCTGCGGCCGTCCTCCATGGCGAAGGTGCCGCTGCAGGCCTCATGGCCGATGAAGGCGGTGTTGTTGCTCACCGGCACCACGTACTGCTGCACGCTGGGGCCAGGACGGCGCGGCTCCAGCTTCACCACCAGGTACGCCGGGCTGTCCTCCTTCAGCGACAGGTTGAGCCGCACGAAGCGGGCGGTGCCCTGCGCGGTGCGGCGAAGGAAGCCCTCCGAGACGGCGGGCCGCTTGAGCCAGCGCGGGGCCTGCTTGTCCGGCCCCTTGCCTGTGCGCCACTCGGGCAGCATAGTGCCCCGGCCGTTGAGGAGCGCCACGTTGGGCAGAACCTCATCCACGCGCAGCGTGTAGCGCTTGTCCGCCTCCATGGCCCCGGCTGGCTTGAGGATGACGGTGACGCGGCCCAGGCTGCTCTCCCAGCCGCGCTGCACCGCCACCTCGACGACGTGGCTGTCCGACACCAGCCGCAGCTTCTTCCCCACCAGCGCGGCCACCTGGGGGCGCGCCGTCCCGACGCCTTCCAGCAGGAAGCGGGAGTTGGTGGGGATGATGGAGCCCGGTGTGGGGAAGAGCTGCACGCCATCCCCCAGGCACTGGGCCGCGGCGGAAGAGGCATAGAGCGATACGAGCAAGGGGACCAGGAATCTCAGCACCATGACCCCGAGTCTGCGCGTCACCGGCCCCGAAGGCCAGTGAAGCGCCCATGGAAACACGCGACGTGCGGGTCTCCCCGGCGAAAACGGCGCTCAGTGCATGCCGCCGTCTTCCTCTGGAATCGCGATGGGGCCGAACTTCGCCTCGTAGCGCTGGATGTTGTCCTGCATCGCCGCCACCAGGCGCTTCATGTGCTTGGGGTTGGTGATGATGCGCGAACGCACCCGGGCCTTGGGCTGCTGGGGCTGGACGTAAATGAAGTCCAGGGTGAACTCGGTGTCGGAGTGGTTCACCAGGGCCATGTTGACGTACTGACCATTGGCCACGTCTTCGTCCATCTGAATCTGCAACTGCATGTCCGGGGGCTTCGGAGTGTCCGCCATGAGGCAGGGGGCATAGCGCCTGCGCTCGCGCGTGGCCAGTGTCACGGCGTGAGCCCGTTCCCAGAAGCCGCTCCCTTGGACCCGCGAAAGACGGCGCCCTTCGAGCTGGGCCGGGGCGAGGAGGTGTGCCTGCTCCTGCACGGCTTCACGGGGAGCCCCTGGGACGTGCGCCCCCTGGGCGAGGCCCTGGCGGTCCGTGGGCTGCGCGTGGTGGCGCCGCGCCTGCCCGGCCATGGCACCACCCCACAGGCCCTGCTCGACGTCACCTGGCGTGACTGGTTGGCGGCGGCGGAGCACGCCCTGCACGCGCTCCGGGGCCACCGGAGTGTGTTCGTGGCGGGCCTGTCCATGGGCGCGCTGCTGGCGCTCGAGCTGGCCGCGCGGCATCCGGAGGAGATACGCGCGCTGACGCTGATGGCGCCCGCCGTGCGCTTCCGGGGGCCGCGCATGTTCCTGGTCCGGCAACTGGCGCGCACGCCCGTCCTGGAGTGGACGCGTCCGTGGGTGGAGAAGACGGGCACCGACATCTCGGACCCGGAGGCGCTGGCGGAAGCGCCCGTGCTGCCCGCCTTTCCCGTGGCCCGGTTGCGGGACCTGTGCACGTTGCAGACGCTGGCCATCCGGGACGCGGCCCGCGTGCGCTGCCCCACCCTGGTGGCGGTGGCGGAGCAGGACCACGTCGTGGCCCCGGAGGGAGGGCGGTGGCTCGCACGGCGCCTCACCGCGGCGCCGTCGGTGCGCGTCCTGTCGCTGCGGCAGGGGTATCACGTCATCCCTCGGGACACGGCGGGGCCCTTGCTGGCGGCGGAGGTCGGAGACTTCCTGGCGCAGCAGCGGAGCGCCTCGTGGTGGGAGTCCGCGTCGCCCGCCGCTGGCGCCTGAGTGGGGTGCGGGCATGCGCTGAAGGTCGAGCGACGGACAGGGCATCCGTGTATGGAGAAGCCCCCATGTCCCCGCCCGACTCCCCTCCCCTGGTCGAACTGCGCGACGTCACGAAGGCCTACGCCGAAGGCGACACCACGCGCGAGGTGCTCTCCGGCGTGCGGCTCTCCTTGCGTCGAGGCGAGTTCGTGGTGCTGCTGGGGCGCAGCGGCTCGGGCAAGTCCACGCTGCTCAACCTCATCAGTGGCATCGACCTGGCCAGTCAGGGCGAGGTCCGCGTGGATGGCCGCGACCTGGGACGGATGAATGAGCGCGAGCGCACGCTGCTGCGGCGCGAGCGCATCGGCTTCATCTTCCAGGCCTTCAACCTGCTCCCCACGCTGACGGTGGAGGAGAACGTACGGCTGCCGCTGGAGCTCAACGGCCAGGGCGGCGCGGAGGCCAGTGTGCGGGCGCGGGCGCTGCTCGATCAGGTGGGGCTCGGCACCCGCGCCAGCAGCTTCCCGGACCGGTTGTCCGGCGGCGAGCAGCAGCGCGTCGCGGTGGCCCGCGCGCTGGCCCATGAACCACCGTTGCTGCTGGCGGACGAGCCCACCGGCAACCTCGACGAGGCCACGGGACGGCAGGTGCTGGACCTGCTGGAGGCGCTGACCCAGAAGGGCAACACCTGCGCGCTGGTCGTCACCCACGAGCCCGGCCTGGTGGCCCGCGCGCACCGCGTCCTGACGATGGAGGGCGGCCGGCTGGTGGAGGTGGAGCACACGCCCATCCGCGCGATGAAGGAGGCGCTGTGAAGGGGCTGCTGGTCCGCTCCAGCCTGCGCCACCTGGGCCGCCACCCGTGGCTGACGGCCCTGTCGCTGCTGGGCATCGCGCTGGGCGTGGCGGTGGTGGTGTCCATCGACCTGGCCAGCGGCAGCGCCCTGCGCGCCTTCGAGCGCTCCACGGACGCGGTGGCCGGACGCGCCACGCACCAGCTCCTGGGCGGCTCCACGGGCGTGCCGGAGGCGGTATACCAGGCGCTGCGCGTGCGCCCCGGCGCCCCCGTGGCCGCGCCCGTGGTGGAGGGCTACGTCCAGGCGGCGGTGGGCGACAAGCGCACGCTCACCGTGCTGGGCGTGGACCCCTTCGCGGAAGGGCCGTTCCGCGACTACGCCCGGGGTGAGGCGGTGGGGAACGTGAGCGCGCTGCTCACCGAGCCGGGCGCGGTGATGCTGAGCGCCCGCGCCGCGCGCGCCCTGGGCCTGTCCACCGGCGACACGCTGCCGGTGCGCCTGGAAGGACTGGAGAAGCCGCTGCGCGTGGTGGGCCTGCTGGAGCCCGCGGACGAGGACACCGCGCGGGCCCTGGAGGCCCTGGTGCTCACCGACGTGTCCACCGCGCAGGAGCTGCTGGGGCACACCGGCCGGCTGACGCGCGTGGACCTGCGGCTGACCGGCGGCGACGCGCAGGAACGAGCCGTGGCGGCCACGCTGCCGCAAGGCCTGGAGTTGGTGCGCGCCGCCGCGCGGGCGGGCACGGTGGAGCAGATGACGCGGGCCTTCCGCACCAACCTCACCGCGCTGTCGCTGCTGGCGCTCGTGGTGGGGATGTTCCTCATCTACAACACCATGACGTTCTCCGTGGTGCAGCGGCGCGGGCTGCTGGGCCGCCTGCGCGCGGTGGGCATCACCCGGCGCGAGCTCTTCGCGCTGGTGCTGGGCGAAGCGGCCGTGCTGGGCGCGGTGGGGACCGTGGCGGGCTTGCTCTTGGGCGTGTTGCTGGCGCGAGGGCTGGTGGAGCTCGTCACCCAGACGCTCAATGATTTGTATTTCGTGGTGAGCGTGCGGCGGCTGGCGCTGGAGCCCTTCACCCTGTTCAAGGGGCTGGCGCTGGGACTGGGCGCCACGCTGCTGGCCGCGCTGGTGCCTGCGTGGGAGGCCGCGCGTTCGCCGCCAGTGACGACGATGCGCAGGTCCACGCTGGAGGACGTATCGCGCGGACGGGCGCCCCGGTTGGCGCTGCTGGGCCTCGGGGTGCTGGCCGCGGGCACCGTGCTGCTGCGGTGGCCCACCCAGGCGCTGCTTCCCGCGTATGGCGGCCTCTTCTCGGTGCTGCTGGGCGCGGCGCTGCTGGTGCCCTGGGCCACACAGACGGTGTCCGCGCTGGCGGCACGACCGCTGGGCATGGCCTTTGGTCTGCTGGGGCGCATGGCCGCGCGAGGTGTGCACACCAGCCTCAGCCGCACGTCCGTGGCGCTGGCGGCGCTAATGGTGGCGGTGGCCACCACGGTGGGTGTGGGCCTCATGGTGTCCAGCTTCCGGGGCACGGTGGTGTCGTGGCTGGACACCTCGCTCCAGGCGGACGTGTTCATCTCGCCGCCCTCGCTCGTGGCGCGGCGCGGAGGCGCGACGCTGCTCCCCGGTCTGGCGGAGACGCTGCGCGCCACGCCGGGCGTCGCGGGCAGCAGCACCCTTCGCGTGGCGAACGTGCGCGTGGACGGCGTGCCCACGGACCTGATGGCCGTCGACTTCTCGCGCACGCCGGTGCGCCCCTACACCTTCAAGCAGGGTGACGCGAAGACGGCGTGGCGTGAGTTGGAGTCCTCGCCCGACACGATTCTCGTCTCGGAGCCCTTCGGCTTCCACCGGGGCGTGGAGCTGGGGGACTCCGTGCGACTGGCCACGGACAAGGGCCCCCGCGACTTCCGCGTGGTGGGCGTGTACTTCGACTACGGCTCCGACGTGGGCACGCTGCTGATGCCACGCACCACCTACGAGCACTGGTTCGACGACCGGGGCATCAGCGGCGTGGCGCTGTACGCGGCGCCCGGCCAGGACGTGGACGCGCTGGTGGCCTCGGTGCGCGAGCGCGCCGGAGACACCCAGGCGCTACTGGTGCGCGCCAACCGCTCGCTGCGGCAGGCGTCCCTGGACGTCTTCGACCGCACCTTCACGATTACGCAGGTGCTGCGGCTGCTCGCCATTGGCGTGGCCTTCGTGGGCGTGCTGAGCGCACTGATGGCGCTGCAACTGGAGCGGGCGCGCGAGTTCGCCGTGCTGCGCGCCACCGGCCTGACGCCGGAGCAGCTCTGGGGACTGGTGTCACTGCAGACAGGACTGTTGGGACTGCTGGCGGGGCTGTTCTCCGTGCCATTGGGCGTGGGGCTGGCCTACGTGCTGGTGCACGTCATCAACCAGCGGTCCTTCGGCTGGACGCTTCAACTGGCCCTGACACCCCAGACGCTGGTGCAGGCCGTGGTGCTGGCGCTGGTGGCGGCGGCGCTGGCGGGCCTCTACCCCGCCTGGAAGATGGCGCGCGCCCATCCCGCGCTGGCGCTGCGGGAGGAGTGACACATGAGCAACGGCCGGGGACTCGTCGTGGGAACGGTGGTGGTGTTGGTGGGACTGGCTGCGGCGGTGGTGGCCATCACCCGCGAGCAACCACTGCCCGCGCTGCGCCAGGGCGGCACGCTGACCGTGGCCAGCGCCATGAGCGGCAGCACGGAGGGCTACGCGCGCGCGAAGGAACCTCGGGACTTCCACTTCCCCGAGGACCACGGCCCGCATCCGGAGTACCGCACGGAGTGGTGGTACTGGACAGGCAACCTGGAGACGGAGGACGGGCGCGCCTTCGGCTACCAGTTCACCCTGTTCCGCAACGCGCTGGCCCCCGAGGCCGCGCCGCGTGACTCCGCCTGGGGCGCCAGCCAGGTCTACATGGGGCACTTCGCGGTGACGGACGTGGCCAGCGGCGGATTCCACGCCTCGGAGCGCTTCAGCCGCGTGGCGCTGGGACTGTCCGGCGCCACCTCGCAACCCTTCAAGGTGTGGCTGGAGGACTGGGAGGCGGCCAGCGCGGGCCCGTCCACCTGGCCCATGCGGCTGCGCGCGCGGACGGACGCGGTGACACTGGAGCTGCTCCTGGAGCCGGGCAAACCACCGGTGCTCCAGGGCGACCGGGGCCTGAGCCAGAAGAGCGCGGAGCGCGGCAACGCGTCCTACTACTACTCCATGACGCGCATGCCCTCGCGCGGCACGGTGCGGGTGGACGGGCGCACGTACGCGGTGAAGGGCCATAGCTGGATGGACCGCGAGTGGAGCACCAGCGCGCTCGGCGCGACCCAGGTGGGCTGGGATTGGTTCTCGCTCCAGCTCTCCGATGGCAGCGAGCTGATGTACTACCAGCTCCGTCACCGGGACGGCTCGCCGGACGCGTTCAGCACCGGCCTGTGGGTGCCCCCCGAAGGCACGGGTGAAGCGGTGCACGTCGGCCGCGACGACATGAAGCTCACGGTGCTGGACACCTGGAAGAGCCCACACAGTGGCGGTGAGTACCCGTCACGCTGGCGCATGCAGGTGGATTCGCTGGGCCTGGACCTCACCGTGACACCGCGCCTGGCGGACCAGGAGCTCCCCGTCAGCGTGCTGTACTGGGAAGGCACGGTAGGGCTGGAGGGGACGCGCGCGGGCCAGCCCCTCACGGGGCGCGGGTATGTGGAGCTGACGGGCTACGCGGACACGCAGGGGCCTCGACGCAGGGAGTCCCAGGCGCGAGGCGCGCCGGATGCGCAAACCACGCAGAACATCCGGTAGCGCATCCTCGCCTCCAACCCGGGGGCATCCCGTTCGCCAACTCCAGACAGCCGGAATCGCCGAACGGCCAGGGCAAACGCTTTGCCGCCTGCCTGGATTGCCCGGGCCTCCGCTCCAGTGGCACGAAGCAGGTGCCAGGGCCTTCACCGGCGCGTGCCCGGTGAGAACGGGAGCGGACCATGCAACGGATGCGAGCAAGCTTTCTGATTCGGGGCGTGGACGGCAGGCTGCGACACGGCAAGGCGCTCTTCTCGGGCCTGGCGTATTCCTTGAGGCACGACGGCACGCTGGATTCGCTGATGGCGGCGTCGGAAGGTGTCATCACCGGCCCCTCCCCCGACTGGCTCCCGCTGCCCGAAGGCGGGCTGCGCGTGAACAGCGCGCTGCTGGAGATGCCCGAGGACTATGGGCCTCGGCTCTTCCAGGGCCGGCCCTTCACAGGCGTCGCCTATGCCTTCACGCGCAACGGCTACTGTACCTCCGAGGTGGAATACGCGGGCGGCTTCGCCACCGAGGTGTCCGAGCGGCGCTGGTACGTGTCGGGACAACCCAAGATGCACGTGGACGGAGGTGAGTACACGTCCTGGTTCCCCGACGGACGCATCCAGCGCCGGGGATTGAAGGGGGAGCTCGTCTACGGCCTCAACACGCGGGACGACGGCCACCTGCGGGAGCTGGTGCTGCGGGACGCGAGCTTCCTGGACATGGAGATATTGAGCGCGCTGACGCCGACGGAGGAGTTCCAGATGCTCGGCGGCGCGGTCGACACGGCGATGCTGCACACGCTGCGGGAGCAGACGGACATCGGCGCCGTCCCAAGACTCCGGCTGGTGCAGACCCGCGTGGGCGCGGAGGGCGTCGAAATCCTGGCCGCCTTCAAGAACCTGCGGGAGGTCTGGTTCGACGGCAACCCGGGCCTGGGACTCCAGGAGGCCCGGAAGCTCGAGCGGCTCCGGCCCGGCTGCGTGGCGCACCACGTGGACCCCGACGCGCTCCCGCCCGTGCGCAGGCCTCGCGTCCTGTCCTCCGCGGCCAACGGACACACGGCACGCCCCCGAGGGTGAGGCGTCCAGGTTCCCGGTGAGGGCAGCGCGGAGCCCTACCGCTTCCTCGGCCTTCCCCTGCCACCCCCACGGCCCGGCATTCGCCCCCTGGCACCCTGCTTGCCTCTGGAGTCAGGACGCGAAGTAACGCGTCCAAAGACAGACACCGGAGGCGGACCCAGGTATGAGCGGACTTGGACAGTGCAAGTGGTGGGCGGGCGTGCTCGGGCTGACATTGCTGCTGAGCTGTCACGGCAGCGAGCAGCTCCAGTCGCCGCCGTCCACGGACGATGGGATTGGCGAAGGGAACGAACCACCACCCACCGAGCCGCCCGGAGATCCACCACCGGGCGAAGGCGAGGAGCCGCCGCCCGTGGGTGAAGAGGATCCGGACTCGGGGACGCCCGTGGACCCACCACCGGTGGAGCCGGACGCGGGCACGAACGGTCCCGGGGACGGCGGCGAACCCATTCCTCCCGACAGCGCGAACTGGCGCTTCTTGGGTACCGCCGAGGGCGGCCCTCGCGAGGTCCTGGGTGTCACCCAGGACGAGGGCGGCAACATCTGGGTCGCGGGCGGCGAGGACGGCCTGTGCCTCCTGCGTCCGGGCGCCACCGCCCTGCGTTGCTACACCCTGGCGGACGGCCTGAAGCCCTGGGCGCCGTGGAAGGGCAAGGACCCAGCACCCGAAGCGCGCTACCTCAAGGTCCTCTCGGTGACGGGGGGCCCCGCGGGCACCGTCTTCGTCGGCTACGAGGGCCGGCCCAACTGCGAGAGCGAGTTCTACAAGGCCCCCGGCGTGTTCGAGGACCCCGCCATCTTCAAGAGCGGTGACGCGGACCGCGTGGAGCTCCAGGCGGACGGAACGCTCCGCGTGGTGCACTACGACCTCCACTCGCCCGCGCACTCCGTGCCCGGTTACGGCCACCGCGAGAAGCTCTGCTCGGTGAACCGCATCATCTGGGACAAGGCACGCAACAGCCTGTGGTTCGCGTCCAACCACGGCCTGGCGTGGGGTGAGCCCGACTACCAGGGCGGCGAGGCGTGCACCAACGCCGAGGTCATCGCCGCCAACGCGTGGGTCTACACGGGGGGCGAGAATCGCCAGCGCTGCAAGTTCGGCGTCATGGAGCACATCCATCCCGCCATCGCGATGGGGGACGGCACCAGCGAGGACAGCCGGCTCGCCGGAGACGTCTGGGGCGTGGCGGTGCGGCCCGACGGCGACGTCTGGCTGGCCACGCACATCCGGACCACGCGGTTCAAGATCATGACCAACGCCGTGGGCCACGTAGGCACCGGCGCTCCATGGAACTTCGAGATGGCGCGCAAGCAGAGCGAGGAGAAGAAGCACGTCGCCAACCGCATCGACCTGTGGCCGGATGCCGTGGCCGAACCCCAGTTCCCCACCCATGCGCAGCGCAAGGACGACCTGGTGAGCGACCTGGTGCTGATGCCGGACGGCACCGTCTGGGTGTCCAGCTTCGCGTGGGGCCTGGCGAAGATGAGCGACGCCGGACTGGTGACGGGCTACCTGCTGGAGGGCGACGGCGACCGCAACATCTCCTCGCTGGAGCTGGACCCGCGCGACGGCAGCCTCTGGATTGGCCACCGCTGGGGCAAGGGCCTGAGGCGCATGCACGGCGAGGGGGAGTTCGTCAGCCACAACCCGGCGCTCGGAGGGCTGTCCGCCCTGCCCGTCTGGGACATCCAGATGGTGGGCAGCGGTGACGCGCGCAAGGTGCTGGTGGCCTTCAGTGCCCAGCGGGACGCGGCGGGCACCATCGTCCGCCCTGGGGCCATCGGCATCTACAGCGGGAAGTAGGCAGACCGCATGGCTGCCTCCCGTGCCCGCCAGGGGGCCCGGGAGGCACGTCCTTCGGCCAGGGCTGCCCCCGGCGGAGGGAAGCGTCAACTTGAGGGCACTCCGCGCCCGCGGGGCATCTCCGCCCCGGCGGGGGCTCTCAACGCATCGACGAACAGAGGAGCCACCATGTCGCTACTGGACAACATCTTGGGGAATCGTCGCAGCTCGGGCTTCGGTGGATGGAACCGTGGCCGGAGCAGGTATGGACGCCGGGGCCACGGCGGTTACGGCCGCGGCCGCGCGGCCTCGAGCGGCGTGTTCGGCAGCCCGCTGGGCCGCCTCGCCCTGGGCGGGCTGGCCGCGTTCGGCCTTCGGAAGGTGCTCGGAAACCGGCGCCCCTACGGCTACTAGCCGCGTCGCCGGGCAGGAAGCACGCCTGCCCGGCCCCTCGTCTGGAGTAGGGTCCCTCCCCGCTGGCATCCACCATAGGGAGGGCACACCCCATGCCGAAGGCGAAGTACGTCCTGGCCCTGGACCAGGGCACCACTGGAACGCACGTCTCCATCCTCGACACGAAGCTGCAGGTGGTCGGCCGCTCCTACAAGGAGTTCACCCAGCACTTCCCCAAGCCGTCCTGGGTGGAGCACGACCTGGATGAAATCTGGGCCAGCAGTGAATGGTGTATCGCCCGGGCGCTGAAGAGCGCGGGCCTTCGCGGCAAGGACATCGCCGCCATCGGCATCACCAACCAGCGCGAGACGACGGGCCTGTGGATGCGCGGCAGCGGACAGCCGTTGTCCCACGCCATCGTCTGGCAGGACCGCCGCACCGCCGAGCAGTGCCGCCGGCTCAAGGAGCAGGGCGTGGAGCCGCGCGTGCGCGAGGTGACGGGGCTGGTGGTGGACCCGTACTTCTCCGGCACCAAGCTCACGTGGATGTTCGACCACCTGAAGGGCGCGCGCGCGAAGGCGGAGAAGGGCGACGTGTGCTTCGGCACCATCGACACCTGGCTCGTCTACAAGCTCACCGGCGGCGCGGCGCACGTCACCGACGTGTCCAACGCCAGCCGCACGCTGCTCATGGATTTGACGACGCTCCAGTGGAGCGACGAGATGCGCGCCATGCTGTCCGTCCCGGCCGCGTGCCTGCCGCAGATTCGCGGCTCCGCGGAGGTGTACGGCACCACGCGTGGCATGCGCAGCCTGCCGGACGGCATCCCCGTGGCGGGCATGGCGGGAGACCAGCAGGCCGCGCTCTTCGGCCAGGCGTGCTTCGAGCCCGGCGAATCCAAGTGCACCTATGGCACCGGCGCCTTCCTGCTGATGAACACCGGCTCGGAGCCGGTGCGCTCGTCGGCGGGCCTGCTCACTACCGTAGCGTGGCGGCTGGGCGGGACGGGCACCACCACGTACGCGCTGGAGGGCAGCAGCTTCATCGCCGGCGCGGCGGTGCAGTGGATGCGCGACGGGCTCAAGGTCATCAAGCGCGCGCCGGACATCGAAGCGCTGGCCGCCAGCGTGAAGGACTCCGGGGACGTGGTCTTCGTGCCCGCGCTGGCCGGCCTGGGCGCGCCACACTGGCGGCCCGAGGCGCGCGGCCTCTTCGCTGGCATCGACCGCTCCACCACCGTGGCCCACATGGCGCGCGCGGTGCTGGAGGGCATCGCGCTGCAGATTCATGACCTGGCGGAGGCCATGCGCCGCGACAGCGGGCGGGACATCCCCGTGTTCAAGGCGGACGGCGGCGCGGCGGCCAACAACCTCCTCATGCAGTTCCAGGCGGATGTGCTGGGCGTGCCGCTGGTGCGCCCGCGCAACCTGGAGACGACGAGCCTGGGCGCGGCGTTCCTCGGCGGCCTGGGCGCGGGCATCTGGGACAGCCCGGAGGCCATCCGCCGCGCATGGAAGGCGGAGAAGACGTTCAAGCCGAAGATGAAGCCGGATGCCCGCGAGCGACACCTGGCCAAGTGGAAGCGGGCCGTGGAGCGCGCGTGAGACAGGCCCCCCAGGTCCTTCGGTTGCTGACGGTGCTGCTGGCGGTGGGCACGGGGGTGGGGTGCCCCATGGGCCCTTGCGAGGAGCACGGGCCATCCCCCCTCTTCAACGACGCGATGGTCGGCGTGGGCCAGCCGCAGGCGCTCACCGTCCACGGCGTCTTCAGCAGGTGTGACTCCTCGCAGGAAGACCGGGCGCAATCCGTCTCCGTGGAGGTGAGGGACCCGCAGAACCGCGTGGTCCCCGCCACCGCGCAGCTGGCGGTGCATGGGAGGTCCGCCATCGTGCGGTTCACGCCGGAGCAGACGGGGCGCCACCACCTCGTCGTCGCCTTCTCTCCGGTGGGCAGCATCCGCCAGTCCTCCCTCTACGCGGTGGAGGACCACAGCGCCCAGGCGCCCCTGGCGGACTTGTCCACCGTGCTGGAGTGCCGTGGCGTGGACCGGACGTCGTCGGGAACGTGGCTGTGCGGCAGCCAGGCGCTGCGCACGCCGGACCAGGAGCCCCAGCCCCTGGGCGACTACTTCGCCCCCGCCGTCGTGGCCGGCGACGTGGTGTGGGTGACGGAGGCCGCCCGGGTGCGCCGCTATGTCGACCTGGGAAACGGGCCCCTCGCGACCTCCGCCGATGCGCCCTTCCCCGCCACGGGCGCGCCCGCCGATGCGCCGCCCCATGCGCGGCTCGCCACCGCGACGGAGTTGCTGCTGCTGGATGAAACGCATCTGCACCGCTACGCCTTCTCGGAGGAGGAGGGACTGCGCGCCACGGGCTCCCCCCCCGTTCCTCCCTCGCGGCTGGCCACGTTCAGCGATGACATCCCCTCGCTGCTGATGCGCGCGGGCGAGCGGCTTCTGGTGGTCCGCATCGCCGATGCGCCAGCGCCCGCCACCATGGCCATCGAGGCCTGCCCCTACCAGCTCGACGCCGCGGGCGCGCCGCAGCCCGTCCCCGGCGAGCCCTGCCATAGCGTCCCCGGACTGCCCGTGGGCCATGAGGAGGGTGTGCTGTGGGTGCGCGCCGCCTCCGGCCCGCAGAGCCTGGCGCTGCTCCGGTACTCGGCGGCGAGCGGCCGCCTGCGCCTGGACGGCGTCATGGAGATGACCTCCTCCTTCCATTTCCAGGGCGCCGAGCGTCTGCGGACAACGGGCTTCGGCGTCCCCGTGGTGTCGCCGGCCACGGGTTCCTCGAGGCCCTACGCCGTGCCCCGCTGGAGCGCGGAGACGGGCACCGTCGTCCTGGAGCTGCTGCCGTCTCCTGACGGGCGCCGGCCACCCTTCGTCGGTCGGCGCTACTTCCACCTGGAGCACTGGAACATTCTGTACGGCGTGAAAGTGTACGCGCGGCCGTCCACCCCGTGACGATGGACGGCGGGTGTCTTCCCTCAAGCCTGGGAGCGGGTAGAAAGGCGGCCATGGCTTCCAAACCCACGCTGCTCGCACCCGAGGCGCTCCAGTCCTTCCTCTCGCAGCACACCGAGTGGAAGCACGAGGGCGGGATGATTCGCCGCACCTTCGAGGCCCCCACCTTCCTCGCCGGCATCGCCTTCGTGGAGCAGGTGGCGCAGGCGGCGGAGAAGGCGGACCACCACCCGGACATCGACATCCGCTGGCGCAAGGTCACGCTGGCGCTCGTCACCCACGACGCCGGGGGCCTCACCGCCCGCGACACCGCGCTGGCCACCGAGGCGGACCGTCTCTTCACGGAGGCCACGCGCGCTCGGTGAGTCCTTCCAGGTCGGTGGCGCGTCCGGCAGGACGCGGTGGCGGGGGGGTGAAAGCGTTCGGGTGCGCGCTGGTGCTGGGCGCCACATCAGCGGCATGGGCGCAGGAGACGCCCCCGCCGCTGGAGCCTCGCCCGGAGCGGCTGTACCTCAACCCCGGCGCGCTGCTGGGCTCCGCGCGCATGGTGGCGATGGGCGGCGCGTACGTGGGCATCGCCGAGGGCGCCGCGGGGCTGCCCAGCAACCTGGCCTCGCTGGCGCACCGGGGTCCGGCCTTGGAGAAGGACTGGGATTTGGGCGTCACCCTGTCCTGGTTGGACCTGCCCTTCACCGGCTCGCGCAAGCGGGACGTGGACAACGACGGGCAGCCCGACGAGTCCCACGACAGCCGGCAACTGCTGGGCGGCCTGCTGCTCCAGTACAAGCGCTTCGGCATCGGCTTCGCGATGCGCAACAGCGTGGTGTCCTACTGCGCCACGGCCGCGTGCGCGGGGCCCGGTGAGCGCATCCGCGTGTCGCTCACGCAGTCGGTGCTGGCGGGGGCCATGTCCTTTGGCCAGGACGACTTCATCCTCGCGCTGGGCATCTACGCGGCGCAGGCCTCCTTCCGGCTGGACTCCGGAGGCACGGACCTGCGCTACGGCGACACGGGCGTGGCGGTGGACATCCTGTACCGGCCGCATGGGCGCCCCTGGCGCATGGGCGTGACGGTGCGGCCGGAGGTGGTGGGAGACTGGCGGCGCGAGCCGAAACAGCTCCCGGAGCTCGCGGGGCGTACCCTCTTCGGCGCGGTGGTGTCCCCCGCCGTGCTGTCGGTGGGCGCCAGCTGGCGGCTGGGCGAAGGCGCGGAGCGCTACAACCGGCTGTCCCCCGCGGCACGGCGACAGCTCCTCGTGGAGGGAGACGCGCTACCGGTGCCGGAAGCCGAGCCCCTGGACGCGCCCGCTGGCCGCTGGCTCATCAGCGCCCAGGTGGACCTCATCTCCAGCGTGGACAACGCGGTGCCCGCGCGCACCTTCGCGTCCACGGCGGACGAGGCCATGGTGGGCAAGGGCACCTCCTTCGCGCCGCGCATCGGCGTGGAGCATGACACGGTGCCGGGCATGATTCGGCTGCGGGCCGGCGCGTACGCGGAGCCGTCCCCCTTCGACAAGCGGCCCGCGCGCCCCCACGTCACCGGCGGATTCGAGGTGTTCGTCTTCCGCTACTGGGAGGACTGGTCCGTGACGGCCTCCTTCGACCTGGCGCGCCGCTACACCAACGTGGGCCTGTCCGTGGGCTTCTGGCGCTGAGGCCCCCTTAAGCGCCACGGCCATGGCATCCCAGGCCCCTGCTGGGGCAATGGGAGTGCCACCTTCGGGGCGACATTTCCCACTGTCAGCGGGGCCGCCTCACGCATCCGGGCGGCCAGGCAGGCAAACGCCCCAGTGGGTGTTGCTGACACAGACACGCATGCCGACCCTCCCCTGGGCGAAGCGGGGGGACTGCATGCATCCAGCGTGGCGATGGGTCCGGACCGTCGTGAGTGCGGCGGTTCTGGGTGGGGCGGGGTTGTGGCTGGGCTGTGGTGGGAAAAGCACGAGCGAGCTTCCCGGCGAGGAGCACTGTACGGAGGACCCCACGGGGGACTGCGTCGCGCCTCCGGAAGAAGCACCTGGTCCGGAGACCCCTCCGGAAGAGCGACCACCCGGCGTGCCACCGCCACCACCGCGTCCGCCACTGCCACCGCCGGGGCCGGGCAGCACGCTGTGGATGCAGCGCGAGGGCACGCCCCAGGACGACCTGGCGCTGGGCGCGGCGGTGGATGCCAGCGGCGACCTCCTCACGCTGTCGCTGCATGACATCGATGACCTGGACAGCCTTCAGCCCACGGATGACCGGGCGAAGCTGGTGCTGACGCGGCGCGCGCCCACGGGCGAGCCGCGCTGGCAGAAGGCCTTCGACGTGAGGGCCCCGGAGGCGCCGCCGGAGCGGCGCGCGTTCGTCCGGGGCCGCATCGCCGCGGACCCGGCGGGCGGCATCGTCATCGCCGGCACCACGGAGGGCGTCCTGGACCTCCTCAGCCACAAGCTGGGGGATGGCACCTTCGTGGTCCGGATGGACGCGGACGGCAACGTCCTGTGGACGAACACGCCCGTGGGCACCGGCCTCGCGGTGGCGGACCTGGCGGTGGACACCCAGGGACGGACGCTGGTGGCCTTCAACGCGCCGGGCAGCACGGACTTCGGCAACGGCGTCACCGGCGCTGGCGCGGTGGTGGTGACGTACGCCCACGGAGGGCTGGCCGAATCCGCCGTGTCCGTGGGCGAGCCCCAGGGGGGCGGGCGCGTGGCGCTCACGACGATGGCGGTGGATGGCGCCGGGCGCATGGCGGTGGGCGGCCAGTACGAGGGCGCGGTGCGCTTCGGCAGTCAGCAGGTGAGCGCCGCCGAAAGCGGCAGTCCCTTCGTCGCGCTCTACCAGCAAGGCTCGCTGACGTGGACCAAGGCCATGAGCCAGGCACGCGGCACCATGCGCGACGTGGCGATCGACGGCGAGGGCACCGTGGTGGCCGCGGGCCCATTCCTGGGCACCGTGCGCTGGGGTGACATGCAGGTGCCGGGGCATGCGTTCCGGGAAACCCCCTTCGTCGTCTCCGCCAAGGCGGAAGGACAGGAGACATGGGCCAAGGGCCTGGGGGACGGGCTCCAGGTGGACGCGCTCGCGCTGGCGCCCTCCGGAGAGCTGATGGTGGCGGGCTTCACCTTCAACCGCATCGAGAACGGCGTGGCAGGCAAGGACGGCATGGGCTCGGCGCAGCCCGTGGCCCTGCGCTACGACGCAGCGGGCACGTCGCTTCTCACGACGATGTTCCTGGCGGACCCGCCCCGGCCGAGAGGCGAGCTGTATGGCCTGGAAGCCATTCCCTCCATGGGCGTGCTGCCCGACGGGGATGTCTTCCTCTTCGGCCACACGGACCGCGAGACGGACTTCGGCACCGGACGCCAGAGCTTCGCGCGCGGCGATGTCTTCCTGCTGCGACTGAAGCGCTGAGCGGCGCCTGAAAACACCAAGGGCCATGGGAGTCCAGCCCCCATGGCCCTGAAGTGATTGTCCGCGGAACGCCTCAGCGGCGCGTCGTTCGCCGGGCCGGCGACTTCCGGGCGCCGCCACCCGTGGTGGTCCGCTTCGTCGCGGTGCCGCGCGTCCCCGTCTTGCGGGCGGTCCGTCCCGCCGTCCCCGTCTTCCGCGGGGTGGCCTTGCGCGCGCCGCGGCCGGTGGCACGCGTGGCGGACTTGCGCGTAGCGGACTTGCGGGTGGCCGTCTTCCCGCGTGCCGCCGTCTTCTTCGCGCGGGGAGTCCCACGCTTGGCGGTGGCCTTGCGCGCGGACTTCCGCGTGCTACCCGTCCGTGAAGCGCTCTTGCGCTTCGTGGCGGTGCGGCGCCGCGGCGTGGGCGCAATGCCCGCCTCCGCCGGGGAGGGAGAGACATCGTCGGTCAGCTGCGGATTGACGGACTCGTTCGTCATTCAGTCGGCTCCGGTTGGGGAAGACTGCAGGCGATGCATGGACAGGGTACGCCCATGCACGCCAGGGCGTGTGCGGTGAAGGCACGCAGATGAACGACAGCGGACGAATGACATGCACCGCGCGCGGGCGTCATGCCCCGGAGGGCATGTCCCGCGACGAGTCCTCGTCAGCTCGCGCCCTTGAGGAAGGCCGCGAGCTTCTCGTACGCGTCCGCGAGCGGCGCGATGGGCGCGCTCTCATTGGCCTGATGCGCCTGGGCCGTCTCACCGGGCCCGAAGTTGATGGCATCCACGCCCCACTCGCCGAAGCGCGCCACGTCCGTCCAGGCCTGCTTGGAGGCCGCGGGCAGGCCGGTGAGGGCCATCAACTTCTGGAACAGCGGGTTGCCCGCCACCACCGGGCCGCTGGGCGACGCATCGGTGAACTCCACCTCGGCCCGCCCGGCGACGAGCGCGTGCACGTCCGCCTTCGCCTGTTCGATGCTCTTGCCCGGCGCGAAGCGGTAGTTGAGGTTCAGCTCGAAGGCCTCGGGGATGACGTTGCGCGCGCGGCCACCCTTGGCGAGCGTGGCGTTGATGACCTCGTAGAACGGGAAGCCCGCGACGTTGACCTCCACGCGCTGACGCCCGAGCAACTCGGCGAGGAACGGCCCCGCCTTGTGGATGGCGTTCTCCCCCTGCCACGGCCGAGCGGAGTGCGCGCTGCGCCCGGTGAAACGCACGGTGACCTGCATGGAGCCGACGCAGCCCACCTGCACCACGCTGTCGGTGGGCTCCATGGCGATGCCGAACCGCACCTTCGCCAGGTCCGGCCGCTTCTCATACAGGGGGATGAGGCCGCTTTCGGCGTAAGCGCCCTCTTCGCGCTCGTAGAAGAGGAAGGCCAGATTCACGGGCAGCGTGTCGCGGCGCAAATCCTCCGCGAGCGCCATCATCACCGCCAACCCGCCCTTCATGTCCGAGGCGCCCAGCCCGAAGACGCGCTCGCCCTCGATGCGCGCCTCGCGGCCCGCGTCGCTGGGGTGCGCGGGCACCGTGTCCAGGTGACCGATGAGGGCCACCGTGGGGCGCGCATCCTCCAGCTTGCCGAGCAGCAGCGTGTGGCCGACTCGGAACACCTCTTCCCGCGGGAAGTGCTGGAGCGCCCAGCGCTCCACATGGTCGGCGATGGGCCCTTCCTGGGTGATGGGACTGGGGATGCGGCACAGCTCGAGCGTGGTGCGAGCCAGCCGCGTGGCGAGGTCGATGGAAGCCATACGCCTTCCACCATAGCGCCGGGCGTCAGCCGTCCGCGAACGCTTCCTCGAAGCTCGTCACGCCCTCCAGGACGGAGGCGCACAGACACGCCGGCCCTTCCGTCAGCGCCGTGAAGCCATGTGCGCTGCCGTCCGTCTTCTCCAGCTCCTCGCCGGGCCAGACCTCGTGCCCATCATCCTCGCGGAAGCCGCCCTCCAGCACCAGGTTCCACTCCCGGCCGTGGTGCGTGTGCCGGGGGTAGCGCACCCCTGGGTGGAGCCGGAGGATGGCGGCCATCGTGCCTTCGCGCGCGGGGCCCGTCTCCACCGGCATCAGCTCCGAGCCCTCCACCGGTCCGGGCATCCACGCCGCCGGGTCGCTCACAGCGTCCAGCAACGCCAGCGCTCGCTCGCGCGACAGGTCGAAGAAGGCCGCCACCCGGTCCGCGAAGCGGGCAAGCCTCCCCGGACCTTCCATCTGGTCCATCAACCGCGCCAGCACCGCGGGCGGCGGCACCACCAGCGACGCCAGCGCCGCGTGCGTGGACACCAGCCGGTCCGCCACCTCGCGGCACCTCGCGCACTCCGCGAGGTGCTGCTCGACGGACGCCCGGGCTGGGGCCTCCAGCATCCCCAGTGCCCATTCGGGCAGGATGTCGTCCAGATGGTGCGCCATCGTCACGTTCCGTGCCGTCACACGCCTTCTACGGCGCGCGCGGGCTGCTGGATTTCAGCCGTTACACCGCCACCGCGAAGTCGCGCAGCGCCGCATTGAGGCTGGTCTTCTGGTCGGTGGACTTCGTCCGCTGACCGATGATGAGCGCGCACGGCACCATGTACTTGCCGGCCGGGAACTGCTTCTCCCGCATGCCGGGAATCACCACGCTGCGCGCGGGGACGCGGCCCTTGAAGACACGCTCCTCGGGGCCGGTGACGTCGATGATTTGAGTGGACGCGGTGAGCACCACGTTGGCGCCCAGCACCGCCTCCTCCTCCACCACGACGCCCTCCACGACGATGGAGCGGCTGCCCAGGAAGGCACCGTCCTCGATAATGACGGGCGACGCGGAAGGCGGCTCCAGCACCCCGCCCAGCCCTACGCCGCCGGACAGGTGGACGTGCTTGCCCACCTGGGCGCAGCTGCCCACCGTGGCCCACGTGTCCACCATGGTGCCCGCGCCCACGCGCGCGCCGATGTTCACATAGCCCGGCATCACCACCGCGCCCTTCTCCACGAAGGCGCCGTAGCGCACCGTACCCGGGGGCACCACGCGCACGCCCGCCGCCTCCAGGCCCTTCTTCAGCGGTACCTTGTCGTAGAACTCGAAGGGCCCCACCTCCATCACCTTCATCTCCGACACCGCGAAGAAGAGGAGGATGGCCTCCTTCACCCAGGCGTTCACCTTCCAGCCGTCCACGCCCTTCTCCGCCACGCGGAGCTCACCCGAGTCCAGCCGCGCCAGCGTCTCGCGCACGGCGGCCACGTGGGCCGCGTCCTTCAACAACGTCCGATCCGCGAACGCGGCGGACACCCTCTGGGACAGCTCATCGATAGGGGCCATGGCGCCTCCTTGAAGCACAAAACCCCGCGCCGCGCCGCACCTGGTTGAAGGGCTCAGGCGGGAGTGGACGCCTCGTCCAGTTCCGCCAGGGGCAGGGTCTGCGTGGGAATCTCCGCGTGTGCGCCCTTGTCGGCCGCTACCACCCGCCCCGGCATCTGCCCCTCCAGGAACACCGAGCCCCGGGAGACATGCCGCACGCGGGCCAGCGGGAACTCCGTCCACTGCCGGCTGAAGGGCCAGCGCCGCGCGTAGAGGTGCTCGCGGCCAATGAGGGCTACGTAGCCCAGCATCGCCCCGCTTTCGTCCCGAACCCGCAGTCCACTGGTGAGGGAGCGCCGCTCGTAGGGCGACGCGACTGTCGGCCACGCCATGAGTGTCACCTCCTATGCCCTAAAGCTGGGGCCCCCACGCCATGTCCGGGAGCGGACCACCGGGACCTGATTCCCGCTTGGTTGCTCGGCCGCCTGCCCCGCGTAGCACTCGATTTTTCATGCCTTTCTTGGAATGTTGGCTGGACGCTTGCACACCAACGGCGAGGGACTCGGGCCGTGAGTGGTGCCGTTCACGTTCTTGTGAGAGGCATGTCAGTGAAAACCGTCGAAGGGGATGATGAGCGAGTCCCCTCCGTGGCCTCCATGCTCAACGGGCGTGTCCCTGCCTTTGACTCCATAGGTGACCGATACGTGCATCAACGGGGGACGGCCCTTCTTGAGTTCATGCCGAGCGCAGCAGACCTGCAGCCACGCGGCACCGAGCCTCCAGTCATGACAGCGCTGATGCAGCCCGCCATACAGTGGGATATGCGGTTTCAGACTGCGTGGCGCGCCGAAATCCTGCTCCAGGTACCGGCGCACGCTCTCCAGCGCCTCCGGACAACTCCCCTGCCGGAACGTGGCAATCGCGCCGACGCGCTGAAGCGCACCTTCGCTCGTGAACGAGGACATGAGATGCCCCTGGTATGCCCCCAGGGATACCTTGTTCCCGAGCTTCTCGACCTCGGCGCGAGTCATTGCAGGATGCAGTCGTGCAAAGACAGACTTCTCAGCCGCCGCCAGGGGCGTGACCCAAAGAAGAGCAGCAACGCCAAGGACTCTCGTGGCACAGCGCCGTGCAGACATTGAAGTTCCCCTGCTCAACCATGGCGAATCTCGTCCGCGCGAAGCGGGCGCGTCGTGAGGCGGCCCGCCCCTCACTCGCGCCCAGCATCGCACGAAGCGGCCAAGGCAACCTGCCCGCTACCGCCCCAGCACCTTCGCCACCGCGTCCACCACCTCGTGGTCCGTGGGGAATGCGAGCGACGCCTTCCGGATGACGACCTTGCCATCCACGGCGACCTCGTAGCTACCCGAAGGGCCCGGCAACAGCTCTGCCTCTACATCCAGCTCATCCTTCAATGCGGCCGCCGCACGGGCGGCCCGAGGCCTGTAGCCTCAAGCGGTACAGTAGGTAATCGTCACCTTCGGGTCGGCCATGGCCATCCTCCTCACGTGAGCAGGGCACACGGCATGCGCGCCCCATGAGCCAAGCTTAGTGCGCGCCACCACCACACGCCACCCCGCCTGCTCACTCGCCCCTTCTTACCAAGGGTTCTCCGCACACCCGGTAACGGACGAAGGGACCATTCCGCCCTCGCACCGGCACGGTTACGTTCCGCCGCGCCATGACGGACTTTCAAGCGCGAATCGCTGCCGCCTACGACGCTGACGCCTTCCGCCGTGAATCCCACCGGCTGATGGACACGCTCTCCGACTACCTCGCGCGCGCCACCCGCGCCGAAGGCCCCGTGCTCCCCTGGGCCGCCCCCGCGGTGAACGTGGACCGCTTCGCCGCAGCCTTCCCCGAAGCGCCCACGGGCGACTTCGCAGACCTCATCACCCGCGTGCTCTCCGGGTCCAACCACCTGCACCACCCACGCTACGTGGGCCACCAGGTGACGGCCCCCGTGCCGCTGGCCGCCCTGTGCGACGCGGTGTCTTCCCTGCTCAACAACGGCATGGCCGTGTACGAGATGGGCCCCGTCTCCACCGCCATGGAGCGCAACGTCCTGCGCTGGATGGCCGCGCGGCTCGGCCTGCCCGAAACAACCGACGGCGTGCTCACCTCCGGCGGCTCCCTGGGCAACCTCACCGCCCTGCTCGCCGCGCGGCAGGCCAAGGCCGGCTACGACGCGTGGAACGGCGGCGCCCACGCCGGCCCGCCCCTCACCGTGCTGACCGCCCAGACGACGCACTACAGCCTCGCCCGCGCCACCCGCGTCATGGGCTTTGGCGAAGGCGGCGTGACGCCCGTCCCGGTGGACGAACACTTCCGCCTGCGCCCCGAGGCACTCGACGCCGCGCTCGAGTCCGCCACGCGCGCTGGGCGCAAGCCCATCGCCGTGGTGGCCAACGCCGGCTCCACCGCCACCGGCGCCTTCGACCCACTGGAACCCGTGGCCGACTTCTGCGAGCGCCATGACCTGTGGTTCCACGTCGACGGCGCACACGGCGCCTCCGCCGTCCTCAGCCCCGCCCACCGGCACCTCGTGCGCGGCATCGACCGGGCGGACTCCGTGGTGTGGGACGCCCACAAGGGGCTGCTGATGCCCGCGCTGGTAACGGCCGTCCTCTTCCGCGACGGCGCCCGCTCCTTCGAGTCCTTCTCACAGGAGGCCAGCTACATCTTCCACGGCGACGCGGAGCGCCCCTGGAGCGACGTGGCCCTGCGCACCCTGGAGTGCACCAAGGAGATGATGGCCCTCAAGGTGTACGCCTGCCTCGCCGTGCTGGGCACCCGGCTCTTCTCCGACGCGGTGACGGAGTCCTACGAGCAGGCCCACCGCTTCGCCCAGCGCCTCTCCGCCGCCAGCGACTTCGAGGTCGCCGTGCCGCCCGAGTGCAACATCCTCTGCTTCCGCCACACGCCCGCGCACGTCCCCGCCGAGCAGTGGGACACCCTCCAGACGAAGCTGCGCGAGCGACTGGTGACTCGCGGAGATTTCTACCTGGTGCAGACAAAGCTGCCCCGTGGCGTCTATCTCCGTGTCACCCTCATCAACCCGCTCACCACCGACGCGGACCTGGACGCCCTCATGGACGCGCTCCGGGCCGCAGCGCTCCGCTGAACGCCGCGCCCCACCCGGCCCGCACCTTCCGTGCCAGAAGGTCGCCCCATGACGCAAAATGCGGTACAGCCGCAAAACGCCATGCTCGTCTCACTCGTCATCCCCGTCTACAACGAGATTCCCACCCTCGCCGAACTGCTGCGCCGCTGCGTCGCCGTCGACTTCCCGAAGGAGCTCGTCCTCATCGACGACTGCTCCAAGGACGGCAGCCGCGAATTCCTGCGCCAGCTTCAGGAGCAGGGTGTGGGCCTGTTGGGCGGTACACCGCGCAACCGCAACGAGGTGCGCGTCCTCTTCCAGGAGAAGAACCAGGGCAAGGGAGCGGCGCTGCGGCGAGGCTTCACCGAATCCACGGGTGACATCATCATCGTCCAGGACGCGGACCTGGAATACGACCCGCGCGACATCCCCAACGTCATCCAGCCCATCATCGACGGGGTCGCGGACGTCGTCTTCGGCAGCCGCTTCACCGGCACGCCCCGGCGCGTCCTCTATTACTGGCACACCGTGCTGAACAACGTGCTCACCACGCTGTCCAACATGACCAGCGGCCTGAACCTCACCGACATGGAGACCTGCTACAAGGCCTTCCGCGCCGAGGTGCTGCGCTCCGTGCAGGTGGAGGAGGACCGCTTCGGCTTCGAGCCGGAAATCACCGCCAAGGTGGCCCGTGGCCGCTGGCGCGTCTTCGAGGTGCCCATCAGCTACCACGGGCGCACCTACGAAGAGGGCAAGAAGATTGGCTGGAAGGACGGCGTACGCGCCCTCTACGCCATCGCCAAGTACAGCGTGAAGCGGTAGGCCCCGGAGGCGGCACGAACGCCGCCCCCAGGCCCGTGTCCCTCACACCTGGGCGCCCGTCGGCTCCGGCTCCGAGGTGGGCGCCGGTGCACCGGTGAGCAGGCTCTTGGCCGCCTCCACCGCGTCCTGCGTACCCGTCAGCGCCAGCACGTCACCCGGCTGCAGCACCTCCTGCGCGGACGGCACGGACACGCTCGAGTCCCCGCGCCGGATGGCCAGCACCGTGGCCCCCGTGAGGCCGCGGAGGTTCACCTCGGCCAGCGTCTTCCCCGCCGCGGGACTGGAGGTCTCCAGCCGCACGGGCACGGGCTCGCCCAGGCCCGGGAGCACCTTGGAGACGTGGTCGAGCGCGTGCTCATCCGCGCCCGGCTCTCGCGAGTGGGACTGCGCCGCCAGCGCCTCCACGATGACCTGCGCGCCCGCGCGGACGTGGCCGTGCAGGTTGGTGGCGCCTCGCCAGAACGTCACGCCCAGCGCGCCAATCAGGGCCAGCAAGATGAGGGGGCCCATGGCGCCCCGGACGAAGGGCTGGGTAATCGCCACCACGGGCACGCTCACCAGCAGGATGATGCCCAGTTGCAGCGTCACCAGCAGCACGCGCCGGGGCGCCGCCGCTAGGTCCACCCGCCCATCCTTCCGCCCGGGTAGCGCCGCCTCCGCCAGCTCCTCGCCCAACCGGCGCGCCACCTGCACCACGCCCACCAGGAACGGGATGGAGAGCAGCACCGCGCCGCCCAGGATGATGTAGCGGGACAGGTTCTCATCGATGCCCAGCCGCTGCTCGATGAGGGAGCCCAGCTTGCCCGCTGTCAACGACGTGCCAATCACCAGGACAATCAGCAACACGGCGTCCAGCACCATCAACCGCGCCAGCCGCCGCACCGAGGCCCCGAACGTCTGGCGCCGGGGCGCGTCGCGCAGCCGCTCAACCCAGGTGCCGTACAACGTCACGAACGTCTGCAGCGGCTTGGGCAGCTTGCGGTCCACATAGCTGGCCACCGGCCCTGACACGCGAATCAGCAGGGGCGTCGTGAGCGTCGTAATCGCGGAGACGGCCACCGCCACCGGGTAGATGAAGTTGCCCGTGGCCTTCAGCGACAGGCCCAGGCCCGCGATGATGAAGGAGAACTCGCCAATCTGCGCCAGGCTCATGCCCGCCTGCACGGAGGTCCGGGTGCTGTGCCCCGTGAGGAACGCGCCCAGCGTCACGCTGAAGAGCTTGCCAACGATGACCACGACCGTGAGCACCAGGATGGCCGCCCAGTGCTCCGCGATGAGCGCCGGGTTGATGAGCATGCCCACGGACACGAAGAAGATGGCCGCGAAGATGTCCTTCACCGGCTGCACCAGGTGCTCCACCACCTTCTCCTCGCCGGACTCCGCCACCAGCGAGCCCGCCAGGAAGGCCCCCAGCGCCACCGAATACCCGAAGGCCTGCGCCAGCAGCGCCACCGCGAAGCAGATGCCCACGCTGGCCACCAGGGTCGTCTCTGGCTTGTTGAGCTTCACCACGTAGCGCACCGCGCGGGGGATGATGAACAGCCCCACCACCACCAGCCCGACGAGGAACGCCACCAGGCGGCCCGTCGTCAACGACAGCTCCCCCACGGACAGGCCAGTGCCGGAGGAGATGGCCGTCAGCGTCGCCATCAGGAGGACGGCGATGAGGTCCTCGACGATGAGGACGCCCACCACCAGTTCCCGCAGCCGGCCCCGGATGTTCTGCTCGTCGAAGGCCTTGGCGATGATGGTGGTGCTGGACACGGAGATGAGCGCGCCAGTGAAGAGGCTCTCCAGGGTGGTCCACCCGAAGGCGCGCCCCACCACGAAGCCCAGCCAAATCATGATGCTGCACTGGATGACGGCGGTGACACCCGCCGTGGGGCCCACGGCGAACAGCTTGCGGAGGCTGAACTCCAACCCCAACGAGAACATCAGGAGGATGACGCCCAGCTCCGAGAGCGTCGTCACCACCTCCGGGTTGGCGACCAGCGGAATCGGCAGGTACGGGCCGACGACGAGGCCGGCCAGGATGTAGCCCAGCACCACGGGCTGGCGAAGCTTCTGGAAGAGGACCGTCGTCACTGCCGCGACGCACAGGACGACGGCAATGGCTTGGAGGACCTCGTGGGCTCCATGCATCGGTACACCTCGAAAAAAACAACCTAGCGGAAGATTGAGGTTCGGACCGGCCCGGCGCCGTGCGTCGGACCGCGCATCATGCGGGAGGAAACAAAGAAGGCAGGCGCGTTACCCGCCGGCCCGATTCCGAGCGCAGTCTTCAGCCGCGCCCGGGAGGCCCGCGCAACGACTGGGTGACGAGCGTCGGCCGGTCACCGGCGTTGCCTCCCCGCACCATCCGGGCCGCGGAGCGCAGCAGCCGGACAGTGTCGGTGGCAACGGCCCGCCGACGTTCTCGAGCCTGACGGTGGGCTTCATGGAAGCCCGGCTGAAAGGACTCGAGTTCCCGGCCCAGGGTCGGTTTCGTCTTCACCCCAGCCGTGGCGCTCATCACCGCGGCCCAGGTGTCGCTCCCCACCCCGGCCAGTCGCCCACAGCGCAACTGGCGCGTGCGCTTGCCCACGAAGGCCACGCCGCCCCGGTCCACCCGCGCGCCGTTTCTCTCATCAGAGGGCCCGTACACGGCGTGGACCTCGGCGGCCACCATCCGTTCCAGCGCGTTGATCCCCGGCACGGACGCAAGCGCCGTGCCCAGGGCAATGGCCAGCAGCATCCCGCGCGCGCGTCGCCCGGGTGGGGATAGCGGGGCTGTCGGGCCTGCGGAGCACATCCGCTTCTCCTGTATTACGCGGGTGCCACCCAGTAAAGCGCTCCCCCGCGGCGGGAAAACGCCAATCCAGCGCTCGGCGGCCAGGTTTCTGCCGCGCCGACGAAACTCTTCCGCCTCATTTCCTGAGAATCCCCGCAGCCCTCACAGAGTACCCGCTCTTTCTAAAGGGCAGGAGTCGTCCATGCCTGCTTTCAAGACTCGACACTGCTGAGGGCTTCGGCTGGCCCGCCACAAGGCCCCAGCCGGCACCACACCCCTGAAGCGCGCACGCGCCGCGTCCCGCCCCCGCGAGACGACGCACGGCCGTGACAGCCTGGAGAAGGAAGCCCCCATGGGAATCGGAAAACTGATTGGCGGAGCGGCGGACGCGGCGAAGCGGGCCGCCGAGGCCGCGGCGAAGCGTGCGGCGGAGGCGGCCCGGCGCGCGGCGGAGGCGGCGGCGCGCAAGGCCGCGGAAGCCGCGGAGCAGGCGGCGGCCAAGGCGCAGGAGGCCAAGGAGAAGATCTCCAACGTGGCCCAGGAGCGGACCCGGGACGTCTTCGAGGGCGCCAAGGACAAGGCCGGTGACGCCGTGGGCGGCGTGGCCAACGCCACCAAGAACGTCGTGGGCGGCGTGGCCAACGCGACGCAGAACGTCGTCGAGGGTGCCAAGGACAAGGCCGGTGACGTCGTGGGCGGCGTGGCCAACGTCACGCAGAACGTCGTCGAAGGAACCAAGGACCGGGTGCAGGACGCGGCGGGCAACGTGCGCAACGCCGCCGGCGACGTGTTCGAGGCAGGCCGCACCGCGACCCAGCGCACCCTGAGCGCCACCGGCACCGCGGCCGCCGTCACCGCGAATGGCCTGGGCAATGTCCTCAAGGATGCGGCGGAGCGGGCGGGCCCGGTGCTCGACAAGGCGACCGACATCGCCGCGGACGGCCTGGACGTGGCGGGCCGGGCCATCCAGGACGCGCCCACGCTCAACCCCCTGCAGGGCATCACCAACGACATCATCGGCGGGGCGCTCCAGGGCACCGCGGACGTGGTGCGCGACCCGGTGGACACGGCCCGGGCCATTGGCGACGCGGTCAACCTCAACCGGCAGGTGGACCAGCTCAAGCCGGGTGAGAGCACCTCCATCAGCCTCTACGCCGAGGCCAACGGCGCCACGCTGGCCGGCAAGGTGAAGGGCACCCTGGGCGTCAGCCGCAGTGAGGAAGAGGGCGGCGGCTACACGGTGTCCGTCACCGGCGAGGTGGGCGCGGGCGTCGCGGCCAAGCTGGGCGCCAAGGGCGCGGCGGACGCGGGCGCGGAGGCCTTCGGCACCGCCGGGGCCACGGTGGAGTTCAAGTTCGACACGGCCGAGGAGGCCAAGAACGCCACCCGCATCATCGCGGCCTCCACCGCCACCGCGGGCGCCGCCGCGAGCAACCCCGTGCTGGGCGCCGGCGTGAATCACGTCCTTGGGGATCCGCTGTCGGACCTGGCGGGCCTGACGAAGAACATGAGCGCCGTGGAGTTCAAGCTGGGCGCCGAGGCCAGCGTCAACGCCGAGCTGGGCATGAAGGGCCTGCCGGAGGCCATCAGCGCGGGCGCCGGCGCGAGTGCCGGAATCAACCAGAGCACCACGGCCCGCATCGAGATGGAGGGCGGCAAGCCCCAGAAGCTGACCCTCAAGCAGAGCCTCGAAATCAACGGCAACGCCAGCGCGTCCGCGGGCGTGGGCATCCCCACCGGTGGCGGGGACTCCGTGTCGCTGCCCACCAACGCGTCCGCGGGGGTGTCCGGTTCGCTCGGGGTGGAGCTGGAGCAGAGCGTGGAGCTGCCCGAGGGCTTCAACCCGACCGACTTCATCAAGGACCCGAAGGGCACCGCTCGCGAGATTGGCGCCAGCGTGCGTGACACCCATGAGGCCAAGCTGACGCTGACCGACTCGCGTCAGGCCAACGCGTCCGCGCTGGGCCTGGGCGGCGCGACGGGCCGCGAGGTGAAGGCGGAAATCAGCGGCAACATCAACGACATCGCCACCAGCGGCGCCTTCGGCAGCATCGCCCGGGGCGACGTGGGCCAGGCGCTGGACCAGCTCAAGGACAAGGTCGAAATCAAGGCCACCGTCCAGGACAAGCACAAGGTCACCGGCGACTTTGGCGTGGGCGTTCACGCGGGCGTGGGCGGCGGCGAGGTGGGCCTGTCCACCGAGCGCACCTACGTGGGCGAGGAGCAGGACCTCAACGCGGCGCAGCTCGCCGAGCTGTACCTCACGCAGCGCTGGTCGGCCGGCATCCCGGGCTGAGCCGGCGCTGTCAGGGGCCCGCCCGCCCTGGGCGGGCTCCTGGGCGTGTGGGCCCGTGTCGTCCGGTTGGGATTCCCTCTGGGGACAGGCACACCGTCCGCCATGGCACAGCCGAGGCAGGCGGCCAGCACCGACCCCAGGGGGTGGGAGTGCCCCTTCTGCGGGACAGCCTTAGCTTTCCGAGGTGCTTTCAAGATTCCTCGTCTATGGGTGCGTGGGCTGGGTGCTCGAGGTGATGTTCACCGGCACGGGGGCTGCGCTGAAGAAGGACCGGAACGCCACGGCGCGCACCTACCTGTGGATGCACCCCATCTACGGAGGCACGGCGCTGGCGCTGGAAGAGGTCTCCGCCCGGCTCAAGCCCCTGCCCCGGCCGCTGCGAGCCCTGGTCTACACGGGGCTCATCTTCGGCGCGGAGTACGGCACGGGCTGGTTGCTCAAGCGCCTGCTCGGCCGCTGCCCGTGGGACTACGCGCCGCACAGGTGGAGCGTACACGGCCTCATCCGGTTGGATTACGCCCCGGCCTGGTACCTTACCGCCCTGCTGTTCGAGCCCGTGCGTGACACGCTGCTCCACGTCACCAGCGAGGCCCTGCGGCAGACGCCGGAGTACCGCGACGCCGAGGCCCGGGGGACGCTGCCGCCCACGGCGCTCCCCGAGGAGAAGCCGCTGGAGGCGGGGCTGGCGGCGGCGCGCTTCGAGTCAGCGCAGGCCGAGCCCGCGCCCATCCCCTGAAAGCCGGAAGCGCCGCGCCTGCGTCTGCTGGCCGACTGCCCCCCAGGCGGATGTGAACGCCACTACCGGCTTTTCTTCCTCCGTGCTGCGTCGCGTAGTACCTTGGCCCGCGCCTGCCCCCGCTATGACGGGGAAATTCCGCCGACCCCCCGAAAGTTCCCGCCCCCGTATGTTTGACTGGCTTCACACCCTCTTCTCGCGTGACCTCGCCATCGACCTCGGCACGGCGAACACGCTCATCTACATCCGCGGCCAGGGCATCGTCTCCAACGAGCCCTCGGTGGTGGCCGTCCAGCAGGACGCGCGCGGGGGCAAGAAGGTCCTCGCGGTGGGCAAGGAAGCCAAGGAAATGCTCGGGCGCACCCCGGGTAACATCGTGGCCATCCGCCCGATGAAGGACGGCGTCATCGCGGACTTCGAAATCACGGCCGCGATGCTGCGCTACTTCATCCAGAGCGCGCACAACCGCAAGACGCTCGTCAATCCGCGCATCATCATCGGCATCCCCTCCGGCATCACCGAGGTGGAGCGCCGCGCGGTGCGCGAGGCGGCGGCCAACGCGGGCGCCCGCGAGGTCTACCTCATCGAGCAGCCCATGGCGGCGGCCATTGGCGCGGGCCTTCCGGTGACGGAGCCCAGCGGCAACATGATAGTGGACATCGGCGGTGGCACGTCCGACGTCGCGGTCATCAGCCTCGCCGGCATCGTGTTCGCCAAGAGCGTGCGCATCGGCGGCGACAAGCTGGACGAGGCCATCATCCAGTACGTCAAGCGCAAGTACAACCTGCTCATCGGTGAGCGCACGGCGGAGCTCATCAAGATGGGCATCGGCACCGCGTACCCGACGGACGAGGTCATGACCATGGAGATCAAGGGTCGCGACCTGGTGGCCGGCGTGCCGCGCACGCTCACGGTGTCCAGCGACGAAGTGCGTGACGCGCTGGCGGAGCCCGTCAACGGCATCGTCGAGGCGGTGAAGCTGACGCTGGAGCGCACTCCCCCCGAGCTCGCCGGCGACATCGCCGACCGCGGCATCGTCCTGGCCGGTGGCGGCGCGCTCCTGAAGAACCTGGACACGCTGCTGCGCGAGGAGACGGGCCTGCCCGTGTTCCTCGCCGAGGACCCGCTCTCCGCCGTCGTGATTGGCGCGGGCAAGGCGCTGGAGTCGCTCGACATCCTCCGGCAGGTCTGCCAGCCGGGCTGAGCCTCCGGGCTTCGGCTCCACGGCGCCACCTCTCACGAGGCTGGCGCCGTTTCGCTTTTCAGGGCGCTGTTTGACAGGTCCGCGCGCGAGTGGTTCAGGGACGGCGGTGCTTCGCATACAGGCCGTCCCGCCACTCGAGCAGGTCCGGGAAGCGGGAGGCGAGCTCCGCGTCACTCCACACCGCTCGCGTGCCGGGGCCCAGGGGGAGGTAGCTGTCGTCCACCGGCCGCACGAACTGGAGCATCAGCGCGGCCGCGATGTCCGCGAAGCTGAAGCGCGCCAGCAGGTAGGGCCGGCCGCCCAGTGACTCACGCAGGCGCTCCAGCGTGGGGATGACCTTCTCCTGGACGGCCGCGCCGATGTCCGTGGGCGCCTGGTGTTTGCGGGCCACGAAGCGCGCGCCCAGCCTCGCGGACGGGGCCAGCAGAGACCGGAGTCCCATGGGCAGGAAGGCGGGGAGGCTCTCCGCCTGCGCCTGCCGATTCTCCAACAACGCCGCCACCACCTTGGCGCGCGCCGCGGAGTGCACCTGCTCACTGTCATCGTCCCAGCGCTGAATCACCGGGAGGTCCGTTGCGGGGAAGAGCGGCTCCCCCTGTCCCAGCTCCTCCGCGCGCCGCGCGATGACGAACGAGCCGGGAAAGGCCTCGCCCTCGTCGATGAGCAGCGGCACGGCGGGCCGCACACCACGCGGCGTACGCCAGCGCAGCAGCGGCTCGCCGATGAGCGGCAGGTGTTCGCGGTAGCGATAGGCGACACGGTGGTGGTCCAACGCCCAACGGGTCTTCTCCGTCCAGGGCGAGTAACTGAGTCCATAGAGTGTGCGCATGCCGCCCGGGACAGTACGCCCGGGCGCATGCGCCACTCCAGGCCCGCTGGCGATTCAAACCCTCGCAGCGCCGCCTGACCCCATCGTTCTGTCTTCCGCCAACGCCTGCCGTGGTCCTTCACCCTCGCACGCGTCTGTCTTTCGTCCTGCAGCCACCACCACCGGTGGCCCCGAGCGCGTCGGGGCGCAAGCCGCGCCGCGGGTCCAGGTCAAGCCGTGATGACCAGTTTGCCAAACGGCCCGCGGTCCAGGTGTTCGAGCGCCGTGGGCAGCGCATCGAGCGAATAGACAGTGTCGACCACGGGCTTCAATGCCAGCCGGTCCACCGCGCGCACCAGGTTCTCCAGCCCGCGCCGGTGTCCGACGAAGATGCCCTGGATGACGCCGGAGCTCATGAACAAGGGCTGCACCGGGAAGCGGCTCTCGAATCCCTCGAACACGCCAATGAGCGAGACGCGCCCATCCGACGCGAGCGCCTTCACCGACCGGCCCAGGTTGTCCCCACCCACCAACTCCAGGATGTGGTCGGCCCCCGCGCCTCGCGTCAGCTCGAGCACCGCCGTGTGCCACTCCGGGGTGTGGCGACGATGGATGCCGTGCGCGGCGCCCAGGGCCTTCACGCGGGCCAGCTTGTCCTCGTCCCCCGAGAGCACGATGACCTCCGCGCCCATGGCGGCGGCAAGCTGCACCGCGAACAGGGACACGCCGCCCGTGCCCTGCGTCACCACGGTGTGCCCCGGACGCAGCCCGCCCAGCTCCACCAGGGACGTCCAAGCGGTGAGGCCGGCGCACGGCAGCGTGCTCGCCTGCACGTCATCGAGTGTTTCGGGAGACGCCACCAGCCACTGCTCCGGCATGACGACGTACTCGGCCAGCACGCCCGGCGCGTTTCCGCCCAGGCTGCGCACCGTCCCACGCGGCACGGGCCCGTCCACCCAGTCCGTCTGAAAGTTGGCGATGACGCGCGCCCCTTCCTTGAAGCGCTGCACGCCCGCGCCCGCCGCGACCACCACGCCCGCCATGTCCGAAGCCGGCGTGAAGGGCTGGTGCGCCGTCAGGTAGCCCCCCCCGTCGAGCATCAGCTTCTCGCGGTAGTTGAGGGAAACCGCCGACACGCGAATCAACACCTCACCGGCACCCGGAGCGGGAATCGCCACCTCCGCCAGTTCCAGGTGCCCCCGTCCCGCCTGCTTCGCCTGCCAACGCTTCATCGTTGCGCCCATCGTCCGCTCCGCGTCCTGCATGAAAGTGATGCGGGAGCTATACGGACGAAGCAGCGTCGCCAGTGGCGACACTTTGTCGAGTCACTGGAGACACGCAGGCACCAATGGGAGCAGCGTCATGAGGGACCGCCTTGGGGGCGTCTTCGCCTTTGTCCAGGCCGTGGAGGCAGGGAGCTTCGCGCTCGCCGCGGAGCGCATGGGACTCTCGCGCTCGGCCGTGGGGAAGAGCATCGCGCGGCTGGAGGAGCGTCTGGAGACCCGGCTGTTCCAGCGCACCACGCGCCGGCAGGGCCTCACCGAGGACGGCCAGGCCTTCTACGAACGATGCGTGCGCGCATTGGCGGAGCTCGAGGCGGCGGAGACGGCGCTGGACTCTGGACGGCGCGCGCCCACGGGCCGCCTGCGCGTCAGCGCTCCCGTGATGTTCGGCCGGCACTGCGCCGCGCCGCTGCTGCGCGAGCTGGTCCTCCAGCATCCGGGATTGGAGCTGGAAATCGCCTTCAGCGACCGGATGGTCGACCTCGTCGAGGAAGGCTACGACCTGGCCCTCCGCGTCGCGCCACTGGCGGACCACGCGGGACTGACGGCGCGCCGGCTGGGCGTCCAGACGATGTCCGTCTGCGCCGCGCCCGGCTACCTGAAGCGCCACGGCCGCCCGAAGACACTTGAAGACCTGGGCGAGCACGACGCGGTCGTCTACGGCCGCAACGGCGTCAACAAGCCCTGGCGATTCCCGGACGGACAAGGCGGCGAGCAGCGCATCGCCGTCCAGGCGCGCCTGCGCTTCGACGACGTGGAGACCATCATGGACGCCGCGGTGCAGGGGGCCGGGCTGGCGTGGCTTCCTCGCTGGCTCATCGCCGAGCACCTGAGCAGCGGAAGACTCGTCGAAGTACTGGAAACGCAGCGCCCCTATGGCAACGAAATCTACGCGGTGTGGCCTCAGAGCAAACACCTGACCTCGAAGGTGCGCGCGGCCATCGACCTCCTCGTCGCGCGCATTCCCGAGCGACTGGCGGACACCCACTCCCGCTGAGCCGCATGGCGTCCGGAGCACCGAGCCGGACAATCGATGCCAGTGGAGTAGCCAGGACGCGTCCAGGCAACACCTTATCCAAGAGGCATCACCCACCTGCACGGGTGGAACACACCTAGCCAAGGATACGAGCCATGGAACGAGCGGACGCGGACCGAACCAGAGGAGGGCTCGCCAAGGCGATGGCCGTCCTGGCCATCATCGGCGCCATCAACTGGGGCCTGATTGGCTTCTTCAATTGGAACCTCGTGAACGCGCTGTTCGGCGGCGAGACACGGACGGCGATGAGCGCGCTCAGCCGCCTCATCTACTCCATCGTGGGTCTGTCGGGCGTCGCGCTGGCACTCACCTTCCCCTGGAAGAAGAGCCTGGGAGCCACCACGACCACCACGCCGAGGACGGACATGGGGATTCACCGCAGAACCGAAGTGCGTCCCTGACTCAGGCGGGCCCGCGGTTCTCACGGGCCCCTGAGTCCACCTCGGGTGATACGTTCGGCGACCTACAACGCAGCGGCTCCGCCTCGACCCATCCATCCCGGGCGGGGCCGCCGCACGAGAAAGTCGTCGCCATGTCTGGAATCACCGATGCCGAGTTCCTTCAGGACGCCTTCATCCAGGAGGGCGTCAGCCCGGCGCCGGGAGTGGTCATCGCGGCCTGCACCGTGGGCGATGACGAGGACGCGCCCAAGAACCGCGTAGGCGTCCGGCACGACGGTGAATGGCTGGAGTTCAGCCTCTCCAATGAGGCCATCCTGTCGGTGGACGCCACTCCGGGCGGAGAGGCCTACGTCCTGGGAGAGAACGGCACCGTCGTCCGCTTCGACTGGAAGACGCCCAAGACGCGGGATGAACTCCGTGCATCGCGCAAGCTCTTCACCAACGGGGCGGTCCACGACAAGGGCCCGCTGCGCCGCCTTCGCGTGCTCGGCGGAGACGTGCTCTGCGCCGGCTCCGTGGGCCAGGTGTACTGGCTGCGCGACGAAAGCTTCGAACCCCTTCCGCCACTGACGGTGGACGGAGAAGCCGTCACCATCGAAGACCTCGCCGGCAACAGCCGCGAGGACTTCATCGCGGTGGCCTCCGATGGATACGCCGCCCACTTCAATGGAAGCACGTGGCAGGTACTGCCGCTGCCGATCCACACCGAACTGACCGCCATCTGCAAGCTGGAACAGGGCTACGCCATCTGCGGGAAGAGCGGAGCTGTGATGACGGGCAGCGGAGACGAATGGAGCGACCTCACGCCCTTCGACGGGGACCGTGACTACTGGGGCATCGCGAGCCACCAGGGGACGCTCTACGTCGCGCATCTCGCCGGCATCGACCATGCGTCCGGCCAGGCGCTGCGCCCCCTGGGACTCCCGAAAGGAGCGCCGTTGCAGTTCACCGTGCTGCGGGGCGCCTCCGACGGCGTCTGGTCGTTCGCGGACCACACCATCGGGCGGATTCACGACGGGCAGTGGCACACGCTTACCAGCGGGCCCCGCTCCCCCTAATCACCACAACAGCCCGCCAAGAGGAGCGCTTGCGACCCGGAGGCATTTGGCGCAGGAAGGTCCCTGCCCGTGATTGTCCGTCCTCGCCTCAGCTCGCTTCGGCTCCTCTTCGTCGTGCGCGGGACCATCCTCCCGCGCGTCCTGCCCCACGTCCTGGGCATCGCGGCACTCTCCGCGCTCGTCGTCTGGGCGTACCGGCAAGGCTATCTGGATCTGCAGATCTCCTCGCCGGCGCCGCTGTCCCTGCTGGGCATCGCGCTCTCCATCTTCCTCGGGTTCCGGAACAACGCCTGCTACGACCGGTGGTGGGAGGCCCGGAAGCACTGGGGCGCGCTCATCATTGAACTGCGTTCATTCTCCCATGAGGCCATCGCGCTCCTGGGGGACGACAGCAGCGGAGCGAAGGAGGCGGCGCGCAGGTTGGCGAGGCGGAACATCGCCTTCGCCCACGCGATGGTCGCGCACCTGCGCGGGAACGACGCCCGGGAGGACATCAGCCGCCTGCTGCCGGAGCCGGAGGCCTCGCGCGTACTGGCCAGCCAGAACCGCCCCAACGCCCTGCTTCGGGAGCACGACCGGGAGCTGGCCACGCTCCTCCGGGAGAAGCATCTCACCGACATCACCTGGAGCGAGCTGCGGACGCACGTCCATGGCTTGATGAACGTGCTCTCCGCGTGTGAGCGCATCCGCTTCACGCCCCTGCCCTTCACGTACACGGTGCTGCTGCACCGCACCGCCTACCTGTTCTGCCTGCTGCTGCCCTTTGGTCTCGCGGAGGCGCTGGGCTGGTTCACGCCCTGGCTCGCGGCGATGATTGCCTACACCTTCTTCGGGCTCGACCGGCTGAGCGACGAACTGGAGGAGCCCTTCGGCACGGAGCCCAACGACCTCTCCTTGCTGGCGATGGCGCGCAGCGTGGAGATGAACCTGATGGAGGCGCTGGGCGAACCGCAGCCCGAGCCGCTGAAGCCCCGCGACTTCGTCCTCCCATGACGGGCCCGCGCCACGCTTCCATCACATCGGGTGGAACTGCTCGATGGTGATTTCCTCCACCAGGGCATCCTGGGGGGCGCCGAAGCTGGTGAGCGTGGTGTACCAGTGCGTCGTCGCGCCATCGCGGGTGAAGGTCAAGGGCACCAGCACGGAGCCGGCGTTGGCGGGCCGCAGCGCGGTCAACGCCTCGACACCTGGCTGCGCCAGGACATGGGCTAGGACTGATGCCACGGGTGAGCGGGGGCCCCGCATGCGAGCGCCCTCCCGCAGCCGGTGGAGCAGATACCCGGCAATCTCCTCCCAGTTGCCAATGGCCGAGCGCACGGGCCCGGGCACGAAGACGAGGTCCATCAGGTTGACCTGTCCGAGCGCCTCACGCGGCTGCCCCATCATCGCGAGCGCGCCTGCATTCGCCTCGAGCACCGTCGAGGACGAATCCACCACGATGGCGGGATACGGCTCATGCGACGCGAGGATGAGTCCCGCGGCCCGCCGGACCTCCGCCAGCTCCGCGCTGTGCCAGCCGCGCTCGCCGAACTGAGGCGCGAACCCCGCCGCCACCAGCAGGGCGTTGCGGTCTCTCAACCCCAGCCCCAAGGCCTCCGCCAGCCGCAGCACCAGTTCCTGACTGGCCCCGGAGCGGCCCGACTCCAGAAATGACAGGTGGCGCGCCGATACCTGCGCCTCCAGCGACAGGGCCAACTGGCTCTTGCCGCGCAGCGTTCTCCATTCCTTGAGCAGGGGTCCAATCATCGCCGTGTCCCTTTCCGAGCCCAGACTGCCCCAGGCCGTGACGCGGGACGATGACCTTCGAGGTAATTGAGAACATTCCCTGCCAGGAACACTGTGCTCCCGTTCCCAGCCACCCGGAGAGCCCAGATGATGACGCACGTGCTTCGCAATCCCCGCTTCGTCTACCGCTTCGACGCCGCCGCCTCACTCCTCATGGGCGTGGCCTTGTTGCTCCTTGCCCCCACCCTCACCCAGCTCGCGGGCTGGCGCCTGCCGTCCACCTTCCTGTTCGGCGTGGGCCTCTTCCTGCTGCCGTGGTCGGCCTTCAACCTCTGGGTCGGGCTCAAGCAGCCCGTCCTGGGAGCAGCCCTGGTGCATCTCCTGGTGGACGCCGCATGGGTGGTGGGCAGCGTGCTGCTCGTCGTCATGCACGCCCAGGAGCTCACGCCCCTGGGGACCGCGCTGCTCGCTGGGCAGGCCTTCGCCGTGGCGGGCGTGCTGGCGCTCAAGGCCGTGGGTCTCACGTCGCTTCGCACGGCGGCGTGAGCACCGCGGCGGCGCGTCAGCCCGTGATGACCTTGAGGGCGGGCTTCCCGTCCTCGTGTGTGGCGGCGTCTGGAGACGGCGACTCGTCACGCACCGTCTTGGACAATTCCAGGCTCCGGGTCACCAGCGCCTTCAGCGCCCAGACCTGGGGCACCGATTCGATGAAGACGCGGCTGGTGCCCAAACCCGCGGGCGCCGCCTCCACCTCGAAGCCCGCGGCAATGGCACGGGCCTCGTCCACCGGCACCCAGGTGACGATGCTCTTGCGCTTGCCATTGCTGAAGAACCGGGCGAACCACTTCGTGGGCCGCTTGAAGGACACGTTGAAGTAGGACGCCGTGTCCCGGTAGAGGATGTCCTCGGCGGCGGCACCGTTCTTGACGCAGATGTCCCGCACCACGCCGAAGAACTCCAGTTCCGTCTCGGTGGTCTCAACGGCGGCGCGGCCCTTCTCATCGGGCGCGGCACGGCCATCGGCCTCGAAGGGCCTGGCCGAATCCGGCTTCACCACGTTGGCGCCCTCCTGCGCCACCGCGGGCTCCGCGCCCTCGTTGAGCCGCTGGATGCGCTCCTTGAGCTTGTTCAAGAAGTCGTCGCCCATGACCCGCAGCAGCGTCGGCTCGATGGCTTCCTTCGCGACGTCCGCGAGCCGCTCCATCACCGCGGTGGTCCGCTTTCCCTTGTAGATGTCCTCCGTGAGCCACTTGAGGAAGGCTTCGTGCTCACCGGGCGCTTTCAGGGCGGACGCGAGCTTGTCGATCATCCCCTGCCGGTAGCGGCTGTTCTCCGCGTCCGTAATCAGCGTCGTCGCGTTGAAGGCTTCACGGCTGAACTTGGACAGGAACTTGGCCACCTTCACCCAGTCCGACTTCGTGTCCTCCAGGGAGAACGTGAAGAAGGGCTCCGGGTCCATGACGTTGGGGTTCTCCAAGTCCCCGAAGAAGAGGTAGTGGCACCCGTCGGTGATGATGCCGAAGTGGAGCTCCGGCAACTGCGCCAGGTAGCGCGCCAGTTGCTGCGCGCGGGACTTGAGGTCCGTGCCCAAGGGCTTGGTTTCGATGACGATGAGCGGCTTGGTGCCCGTCTGGTCGAAGATGGCGAAGTCCATCCGGTCCGGCAGCTTCTTGCCGTCCCCCTGGACGAAGTCCGCCGCGTATTCCAGGCGGACCTCCCGAGGAACGCTCGGGTCGTAGCCGAGGCTCCGGATGAACGGGACGACCAGCGCGATCTTCGCGGTCTCCTCGTTGGAGATGAATGCCTTGTTGTCCTGATAGCGCTTGACCAGCTCCAGCAAATGATTCGCGTCCATGGCATATCCCCCTGCCCGGGAATGCAAGACATCCGGGCGCGTCACAGAGTCTAACGGCGATGCCGCATTCGCAGCCATCCCCCCCAGGGGTGAGTGAGGCCCGACCCTGTCACGCCGCGACCGCTTCGAGGAACGCGCGCACGGCTGGCCGCCCCAACGTTCCCGACGAGGCGCTCCGTGCGCATCCTCCATCCATGGACGTCGAGGTGACCGCCGCGCTGAGCGTGCGGGACGGAGTCGAGTTCGCGGTCCGGCACCTCGTCGTGCTCATGGGGTTTGTCCTCGGGCTCGCCGTCGACGTGAGCGCCGTGAAGCACGCCATGCGGCTGCCTGCCTACGCGCGAGGCCTTCCCCTCATCCTGTTGGGCGTCCCGCTGCTCGCCCTGCTCGTGGTGAACCTCCTGCCCCTGCCTCCCATCGCCGCCGGCATCCTGCTGTTGATGGCCGTCAGCCCTGGCGTGCCCAGCGTCGCGGTCGCGGCCTACCGGCAGCGCGGCGACTTGAGCCTCACGGTGGCGCTGTCCCTCACCCTGTCCCTGGCCGCCATCGTGTGCCTGCCGCTCTCACTCCGGTTGCTCAGCGAGTTCTTCCCCGCCGTGTTCAAGGCCCCCACCACCGTCCAGCTCCTTGAGCGGGTCATGCTGCCCTTCCTCGTGCCGCTCGCGGCGGGCTGGGCACTGCGCGCCTGGCGGCCGATGCTGGCCAGGCGACTGCTGCGTCCCATGCTGTGGCTCTTCAAGGCCGTGTTCGTCGTCGCCATCCTGCTCCTGCTGTTCATCAGCGGCCCGAGGCTGCGCGACGTGGACGGATGGATGGTGCTGGGCATGTTGGTGATGACCCTGGGCTCCGCGATATTGGGACACGTGGCGGGAGCGCCCCGGCCCGAGGACAGGACCGCGCTCGCGCTCGCGGCGGTCTTCGGCAATCCCTCCATCGCGCTGGCCGTCGCGACGGCCAGCTACCAGGACTTGCGGCTGACGCCCTTCCTGGCCGTCTATCTGGTGCTGCGCACGCTGGCGCTGCTCCCCTACCTGCTCTGGAACAAGCACCACCTCCGGCACGGAGTGCCCCACCCTGGCCGGACCTAACAGCCCTGGAGCGTCGCCCGCTTCGAGGCGGCCAGCAGCAGCCGCTGCTCCGCCGCCGCAATCACCCGCTGCGTCGCGAGCACCGCCGCCGGGTCCACGGAGATGGACGTAATCCCCGCGCGCACCAGGTGCTCCGCGAAGTCCGGCCGGTTCGACGGCGCCTGTCCACACAGCGAGGACGTCAGGCCCGCTTCCTCGCACCCACGAATGATGTCGCCAATGGCGGCCAGCACCGCGGCGTCCGCTTCGTCGAACAGCTCGGCGCACGACTCGGAGTCCCGGTCCACGCCCAGCATGAGCTGCGTCAAATCATTCGAGCCGATGGACACGCCATCAATCCCACACTTCGCATAATCGTGGAGGCGATAGACGATGGAAGGCACCTCCGCCATCACCCACGTCTTCAAACCCCGCTGCCGCCCCAGCGGACTGCGGGCGATGAGCTCCAGACACGCCTCCAGCTCCCAGAGCGTGCGCACGAAGGGCAGCATCACCTGGAGATTGGGCGTCTGCTCCCGGACCCGCGCGAGCACCTCCAGCTCCAGGTTGAACACGTCGGGCTCGCGCAAGTACCGGTAGGCGCCCCGGAAGCCAATCATCGGGTTGGACTCCTCGGGCTCGAACTCAGCGCCGCCTTCCAGTCCGCGAAACTCGTTCGTCCGGAAGTCCGTCGTCCGGTAGACCACGGGGCGCGGATGGAAGGCTCGCGTCGTCTGGAGCAGGGCCCCCGCCATGCGCTCCACGAACTCACCCCTCCGACCCTCCGCAATCAGCTTGCGTGGATGCACACCCCCCAGGGCCTCCGTGAGCATGAACTCGGCGCGCAGCAGACCCACACCCTCCACCGGAAGCGCCGCGGCCTCGCGAGCCTGCGCGGGCAGGGCCAGGTTGACGTAGAGGCGCGTGGCCAGCACCGGGGCCGTTCCCACCGTGGATGCGGTGGCAGGCACCTCCACCGCCCGTGGACGTGGCGCCTCCTGTCCCTCCCGGACTTCTCCCATCGAGCCATCCACCGTCACCGCCTCGCTGTCTCGCAGCGTGCGTGTGGCGGTGCGTGTGCCCACCACGCAGGGTTTTCGCAGCTCCCGGCTGACGATGGCGGCGTGGCACGTCATGCCGCCCCGGTCCGTGACAATGGCGGCGGCCCGCCGCATGGTGGGGACCCAGTCCGGCGACGTCATCTCAGCCACCAGCACCTCGCCCGGCTGGAGTTGCCGTCCCTCGGCCGGTGACGCCAGCACCCGCACGCGGCCGGCCGCCACACCGGGCGACGCACCCAGTCCCTGCACCAGCGCCTTGCCCGCGTGGCCTTCCTCTGGCGGTGGCACGGCGGACTTTCCCAACGTGGTAATCGGGCGCGTCTGCACCAGGAACAAACGTCCGCGCTCCTCCGCCCACTCGATGTCCTGCGGCGCACCGTAGTGCTGCTCCACCCGCAATCCCAACCGCGCCAACTCCAGCACCGCCACGTCGCTCAGCACGCGCTCGTGGGCCTGTTCCGGACTCAGTGTCTCGCGCTGCGTGTGTCCTTCGGCATTGCGCACCAGGCGGACACTCTTGTCGCCCACCCGGACCTCGCGCACGCAAGGCTCCTTCTTGGAGACACTGTACGTATCCGGCTCCACCTGCCCGCCCACCACGACTTCTCCCAGCCCCCAGGCCGCCTCGATGACGATGCGGCCGGTGTCTCCCGAAGACGGGTCCGCGGTGAACATGACGCCCGCGCGAGCCGCATCCACCATGGCCTGAACCACCACGGCGATGGCGGGTTCCTCGGTGAGCCCTTCCGCTTTGCGGTAGGCCACCACACGCTCACCGTAGGCCGAAGCCCAACACGCCCGGAGCGCGTCCATCAAAGCGTCCTCGCCCAACACGTGGGTGAAGGACTCGTGCATGCCCGCGAAGGACGTGGCCGCCGAGTCCTCCGAGGTCGCCGAGGAACGCACCGCCACGGCCCGGTCCGCGCCCAACTGCTGATACGCCTCCAGGATGGCGGCGCGCAGCCGCTCCGGGACGGGCGCGCTCCGCACGTGCTCACGGAGCTGCTGCGTGACCTGGGTCAGTGACGAAGGGTCATCCGGGTCCACCTGCGCCCAGAGCGCTTGAAGCCGGGCACGCACCGGCGCCATGGCCTCCTGGAAGGCGGTGGCGGTGATGACGAAGCCCGGCGGAACAGGCAGCCCCGCCCGCGTCATCTCGCCCAGGTTCGCGCCCTTGCCCCCCGCCAGCGCGACGTCCTCGCGGGACAGCTCGCTGAACCAGAGCAGACGAGGCGCGGCGGACACCGCCAGATGCTCGGCTTGCCGTGGCTTCTCCGTGTCCGGTGAGACGTTCATGGTACCGCCCCCTGAAGCAAACGCCTGACTGCGCGGACGCTGCGCACCGGCGCTCGCGCATGAGGTCATCATCCCCGCGTGAAGCGGGCGCGACTCACCGAGGACGATGCGGCTGGTGCGAGGTGATGACATCCATCCGGGCCCGGAGCGCGCGGGCCCGAGCCGCCGTTACGGCCACATGCGCCCAAGCATGCGCTCGGCATGAACTCCACCGCCGCATCTTCACGCCCGCGCGGATGACGCCCTCCGACACCGTGCCGAGACTTCCCGGGTGGACACCCACGAACCACCGGGAGGGAGCATGCGAGCCAATGTCTTTCAGGCTGTGAACCGCTTCGGCATCGAAGAGGTGGAGCGTCCACGCGCGGGAGCCGGCGAGGCGGTCATCCGGATGACGATGACCACTGTCTGCGGCACGGACCTGCACATCGTCCGTGGCGAGTACCCGGTTCGCCCGGGGCTCGTCATCGGTCACGAGCCCGTGGGTGTCATCGAGGAGCTTGGTCCCGGCGTGACGGACTACCGCCCGGGGCAGCGTGTCCTCGTGGGCGCAATCACCCCGTGTGGACAATGCAGGGCCTGCCTGTCCAGTCACCTCTCGCAGTGCGGCCACGGCGCGGGCTATGAGGCCCTGGGAGGCTGGCGCATGGGCAACACCCAGGATGGCGCCCAGGCCGAGTACATCCGCATTCCCGCCGCGCAGGCCAACCTCGCGCCCATTCCAGATGGGCTCACCGACGAGCAGGTCATCCTCCTGTCGGACATCGCCTCCACGGGCTTCAGCGGCGCAGAGGCAGGCAGCGTGCGCATCGGCGATGCCGTGGTCGTCTTCGCGCAGGGGCCCATCGGCCTGTGCGCCTCCATTGGCGCGCGGTTGATGGGCGCCTCGCTCGTGGTCGGCGTGGACGGCGATGAGGCGCGGATGAAGATGGCGCAGAGGATGGGCGTGGACGTGGTGCTCGACCACCGTCAGCAGGACGTCGTAGCCGAGGTGAAACGGCTCACGGGCGGCGGCGCCGACGTGGCCATCGAGGCGCTGGGCACCCAGCAGACTTTCGAGAGCGCGCTGCGCTGCCTGCGGCCCGCGGGCACGCTGTCCAGCCTGGGTGTGTACTCGGGCAAGCTCCAGTTGCCCTACGACGCGTTCTCCGCCGGCCTGGGGGACTACCGCATCGTCACCACCCTGTGCCCAGGAGGCAAGGAGCGCATGCGCCGCCTCATGGACCTGGTGCACCACAAGCGCGTCGACCTGTCGCCGCTCATCACCCATCGCTTCAAGCTCGCGGACATCCAGGAGGCCTACGCCCTCTTCGGCGAGCGCCGTGACGGCGTCTTCAAGGTGGCCATCCAACCGTGAGCCACGCCCCACCCCGTGGGGCAGCCGCGCGAAGGTGAATCCTACAGACGTGGTGAGTCTCACACTGGCTGCGGTGGAAGCCGGCGAGGAGGAAGCGCTCGCCGATGACGTGAGCCGCATGGCCAAACAAGGCTTGTCCTCCGGTGGCTATCCTGATGCGCTGAGCGTGTGAGGTGACGTCTCATGAGTGACGCAGCCAGCAGCGACGCAACCCCAGTACAGGATGCAGCGCCCGGGTCCACACCTTCCGCGCTCCCCGGACGCGCATCACTTCAAGACGCGATGCTGCGGGGCCCTCTGCTGAAGCCCCTGCTCCAGCTCGCCGTGCCCACCACGCTGGTCCTGATTGCCCAGTCGTTGGTGGGCGTGGCGGAGAACTGGTACGCGAGCTTCCTGGGCACGGAGGCGCTGGCGGGCGTCTCCCTCGTCTTTCCCGTCGTGATGTTGATGACGATGATGTCCAACGGAGGCATTGGCAGCGGCGTGGCCTCCGCGGTGGCGCGAGCCCTGGGCGCGAACCGGCGGGAGGATGCGAATGCCCTGGTCTGGCATGCCGTGGTGCTGGCGTTGGCCATTGGCCTTGTCTTCAGCGTCCTCGCCTGGATGACCGGCCCCGCGCTGTACACGGCGCTGGGTGGACGGGCGGGCGCGTTGGACGCCGCGCTCCAGTATTCGAACTACGTGTTCGCGGGCTCGATTCCCTTCTGGCTGGTGAACCTGCTCGCGGCGGCGCTGCGCGGCGCGGGCGAAGTGCGCGTCCCGGCGCTGGTGACCCTGGTGGGCGCCGCTGTCTTCCTCGTCGTGACGCCGGGGGTCATCTTCGGCTTCGGCCCGGTGCCCGCGATGGGGCTGGCGGGCGCTGGGCTCGCGATGACGTTGTTCTACGTGGGCGCGGCGCTCTGGCTGCTGCGCTACATGGCGTCCGGACGGGCCGCGGTCCGCCTCACGAAGGGGTCGCTGGAGCCGCGGCTGCTTCGCGACATCCTGCGCGTGGGCCTGCTGACGGCGTTGAGTTCGCTGCAGCCCAACCTGATGGTGATGGTCATCACCGCCGCCGTGGGCCTGTTCGGCGTGGAGGCGCTGGCCGGCTATGGCATGGCGTCACGCCTGGACTACCTCATCATCCCGATTCTCTTCGGCCTGGGCACGGCCGTGCTGACGCTGGTGGGCACCAACGTGGGTGCGGGACAGCACGAGCGCGCCCGGCGCATCGCCTGGTTGGGCGGCGGGCTGGGCTTCGTGGCGGCGGGAGCCATTGGACTGGCCGCGGCCCTGGCGCCTGAAGTCTGGCTCCATGCCTTCAGCCGTGAGCCGGCCGTCGTGGCGCCGGGCCTGGACTACCTGCGCATCGTGGCGCCGTTCTACGGACTGCTGGGCCTGGGCTTCGTGCTCGCGTTCGCCGCACAGGGCGCGGGCCACGTGCTGTGGCCCTTCCTGGCGGGCACCTCGCGCCTGGTCATCAGCGCGGGCGTCGGGTGGTTCGTCGCCGCGCGGCTCGATGCGGGGCTCTCCGCGTTGTTCGCCATGGTGGCCGCCGGACTGGTGGCCTACGCCGGCGTCACCATCGTGGCGGTGCTCGCAGGCGCCATCTTCCGCCGGGAGGCGGCGCCGCGCGGCACCTGAGCAGCGCCGTCCAGCCCGCCGCCCGCGTCCCCACTTCGAATTCCGGACTTGACCGCCGGCCCGACCTGGAGCTATTGAAATTGATACTGATTATCAACTTCATCTCCACTTCAGACACCGGGAGATGGTCGGAGGAACACGTGGCACGCGACTTGGGACCGCGGGGAAAGATGTGTCGTCGGCTGGGGATTCCGCTTTCGCGCATCACCGCGAAGGACCCGGACAAGGACCCGGTGCTGCGCCGGCCCTATCCCCCTGGCCAGCACGGTGCCACCGCGCGCACCAGCGTGAGCGACTTCGCGCGCCGTCTGCGAGAGAAGCAGAAGCTGAAGCTGTACTACGGCCTGATGGAGAAGCAGTGCCGCGCGGTCTTCCAGGAAGCGAGCCGGGCGCCGGGCAACACCGGCACGGTGCTGCTGCAACTGCTGGAGAGCCGGTTGGACTCACTGGTGCTTCGCGCCGGCCTGGCCACCAGCATCCGCCAGGCCCGCCAGTTCGTGCGCCACGGATACCTTCATGTGGACGGCAAGCGAGCGGACATCCCGAGCTTCCGCGTCAAGCCTGGCAGCGAAGTCCGCTTCCACGCGGCACACCAGAAGCTCGCCGTGGTGCAGGAGTCCTTCAGCCGGATGAAATCGCGGTCCGTGCCCGCCTACGTCCAGGTGCTGGGTGAGGGCGAAGGGCTGCGCTACGTGCGCCTGCCGGAGCGGGAGGAAATCCCCGTGGACGTGAACGAACCCTTCATCGTGGAGTACTACGCGCAGCGGAGCTGAGCCGTTCTCCGCGGCTGTCTGTCCGGGCATGTGGCTCGGACAGACAACGCTGGCGGGGGCATGCTACGGCGCGGCGGTGGCGGCGAAGAAGTCGCGCATCCGCGTCACCACCTCCGCCCGGTTCGTCAGCCAGATGTAGTGCCCCGCGCCTTCCAGTTGCAGGTGTCTCCAGCCAGGATGACGCCGCAGCGAGTCCTCCAGGGCCGTCTCGTGCTGCTGGATGTCGGGCAGGAAGTCGCGGGCTTTCTCCCGGAACTCCAGCGGCAGCGACTCGGCCGCCACCAGGGCCTCTACCCAACCCGCGAAGCCCTGCCCATCCGACAGGGACAACACGGGCCCCTGCACGCGCCCGAGGTCCATGATGGCCGCGCCCCGGACGGACTGCTCCGTGGCACCAGGATGGCGGCGCTCGCGCAGGTAGGCCCCTGTCGCGGCGTCGAACACATACGCCTGTTCAACTTCGTGTGCGGGAAGCCCTCCGCCCAAATCCTGCGCCAGCCGCTCCGCTACCGCCTGCCGTGAAGGAAGGCCGTCGAGCACGGAGAACGGCAGCGGCGGCAACTGCTCACCCTCCAGGAACGCGGCAATCTCGCCCCGGCTGTCGGTGGCGTCCAGGTAGACGAGTGCCTCCACGCGCTCGGGGTGGTGGAGCGCCAGCCACGTCAGCTCATCCCCCGCCAGGGAGTGGCCCGCGAACGACGCCTTCGACAGCCCCAGCGTGTCCAGCGTCCCCAGGACATCCATGGCCAGCGTGGCGGTGTCATAGCCGGTGTCGGGCCAATCCGAGGCGCCGTAGCCACGGCGGGTGAGCGCGTAGACGTGGTGCGTGTCCCGGAACTCGAGCGCCAGTTCGTCGAAGATGTGGGCCGTGCTGCCCATGCCCGCGAGGAACATGAGCGCCGGGCCCTTGCCGCCATAGTCGAGCACCTCCAGCTCGACACCCCGGATGGCCTCCACACGCGTCACCTGGTGCAGGGACGGCGTGTCATCGGGCCCAGGGGGCAACGGAGAGGAATCACAACCCATCCACAAGAGAAACGCGGCACCCACGAGGTTCGTTCGCATGCGCTTGGGAATACTGGCGAGCGCCTTCGCCAAGCACCAGCGCACGCCGGGGCTGCCTCTCCCCTTGCCCGCATGGGGCGGGTGATGGTGCCGCCATGCCTCCTGGCCCTGCGGGGATGAGTCCCCCCTCAAAGCGCGGAGCCAGACCCACGCGCCCAAAACAGAGATATACGACTATTCCAAGATTTCCACTATGACACTACCATTGCTCCGGCTACCGATTTCTACTCACAGCCACCATTGGATTTTTCATGCATATTCATGACCGCATCAAAAAGGCACTCTTCGCGCTCGCAATGATTGCCGGGTGTGGCAGTCCCGAAGCCGTGGACCCTTCCGGCGACGCCACCGCGACGGCGCCGCTCCTCACGAGCAGCAAGCTGACCCTGACCGCGTCCATGGTGCAGCCCGACGGCGTTCGTCCCGTCGCGGGTCCGTACCAGAACCTCTTCGATGAGCAGGCGCTCATTGGAGACCCTCGCGCGGGAACGGGCGCCGCGCCCGTGACAACCTGGGGTGACGTCATCTTCGACGATTCCGCGTACCCCATGGGTCTCATCATCGACCTGGGCGCGCTGTATGACATCACGGAGATTGGCGTCTTCGACACCTTCGACAGCGGCAGCGTCTCCTTCGCTGCCGGTGAGCCGGGTGCCTGGACGCCCGTGACGAACATCACCCTGACCCGGTGGCAAGCCTGGTGGGTCGTGCCCGTCACCCAGCGAACGCGGTACCTCCACCTTTCGAGGACCCGCTATGCGGGCATGAATGAAGTCGTCATCTACGGCGCCCCCGTGACGGGTGAGCCGCCCGCCAACCTTCCGCCCACGGTCTCCGCCGGAGCGGACCAGACGGTGATGCTGCCCACGAATGCCGCGACCCTCACGGGCACCGCGACGGACAGCGACGGAACAGTCGTGGCGCGGCAATGGACCCAGGTGTCCGGTCCCAATACCGCGACCCTGACGGGCGCCACGACGCTCTCCGCGACGGCGTCCGGGCTGGTGCAGGGGCTCTACGAGTTCGAGCTGACGGTAACCGACGACGACGGCGCTACCGCCAGCGACAGAATGAAGGTCCAGGTGACACCCGCGCCCACGGGCCGTGGCACCACGCAGGAGGTCTACAAGTCACCCTCGACGCCGGGCGGCTACGGCTATGTCGTGTACCTGCCGCCCGGTTACGACGAAGGCTCGAACTGGCCCGTCGTCTTCTTCCTCCACGGGATGGGCGAGCAGGGAGACGGAGGCGTCAACCAGCTCAAGAAGGTCCGTGCGCACGGGCCTCAGGCGTACATCGATCAGGAGGGGAAGGACTATCCCTTCATCCTGGTCTCTCCGCAGACGAGCACGTCGGGATTCTGGAGCGCCTACGAAGCCCAATACAACCTGGACCCCTTCTTCGAGCACATCCTGGCGACGTTCAAGACAGACAGGAAGCGCGTCTACCTGACGGGCCTCAGCATGGGCGGCGCGGGGACGTTCAACTACGCATCGCTCTTCCCCTCGAAGCTCGCCGCCGCCATCCCCGTCTGCAACGGAGGCTACGGTTCTAGCGCCGCGGATGCCCTGAAGATGGTTCAGGCGAACCTCCCCATCTGGGGCTCACACGGCCTGCTCGACAACGACATCTTCTACACCGCGACCGCCGGCTGGTTCACGCACCTGGGACACGCCATGGGCGGCACCGGTGGCGTCATGGATACCTATCCCTCCCCGGCGCGTACAGCGACGGCGTTCTTCCGGCCCGGGAGCGGGCAGTGGGAATGGATTGATGGACAGACGAACACCGACACCACGGGCGCCGGGCCGGTGAAGCCCGTGCTCTTCACCCTCTTCCACGATGGCAATCACTACATCTGGGACCGGGTCTACAAAGAGCCCAAGGTGTTCGCCTGGATGCTGGCCCAGCAGCGCCCCTGAGGGGCGCACCGCCACGGACTTCAGCGCGGCTCGCGCGGCGCAGGAGGCTCCTCGCGAGCGTCATACGCGGCGTGGGCCTGCTTCACCGCCTCCCGGCGGCGCAGCGCCCAGGTCGCCAGCATGGCGATGGGCTCCATCCGTTCCTCGCCCAGCGCCGTCAACGCGGAGTCCACGCACGGAGGCACGGTCGGCGTGACGGTGCGCGACACCAAGCCGGCACGCTCGAGTCCTCGCAGGCTTGTCCCGCACGCGGGACAGCACCTCTCAGACTTCCTTGCAGATATCTGGCGGGAGCCGGGTCAGGAGCACGTCCCGTGCATCCCTGGGCGACTGAGACCGGCGCGCATAGGCAATGCCGCCCACGAGCGCCACCAGGGCCAATCCGAACCAAGGCCACCGGATGAAGAATGAGAACGACGATTGCCCCGCCACCACCTCACAGTGAGGAACGAGCGAGTCGGTCGCCACCAGCCAGGATGTGACGAACGCCATGGGGCCCATGAAGGCAGCCGCCATCACGGCCCACGCGACGGAATCCAACACCCGCGGGAGACGACCAACGCCAGACGCAGGCGCCACCCGCAGGACATCTCCCGCCTGGCGCGGCCCCCACAGCAGCCAGCACCACACGCCCAGCCCAGCGGACATCGCCAGCGCGAGCACCCACCACAGGTTGGACTCCCACCAGAGGAATGGGGACGACGCTTCGTAGAAGTTCATCCACATCCCTCCATTGGGCGCCTGGCGCTCCCGCCCCCCGAGCCTACATCAAAGCCGTGGGTCCACCGGCTCACTCTCCAGGGCGAGGACGCCAAAGACACACTCGTGCACGCGGCGCAGCGGCTCGCCTCGCGCGAACCGCTCCAGGCCTTCGACCCCGAGCGCGAACTCGCGCAGCGCCAGGGAGCGCTTCGTGGACAGACCCCGCTGCCGCAGCCGCTCCAGGTTCGCGGGCGCGGTGTACTCCGGGCCGTAGATGATGCGCAGGTACTCCGGACCTCGTGACTTGATGGCCGGCTGGAGCAGCCCCTTGCGCCCACGCACCGCGAAGTCGAGCGGCTTGACCACCATGCCCTCGCCTCCTCGCGCCGTGAGTTCCTCCCACCAGCGCACGCCCTCCGCTACCGCGGCTTCATCCTCCAGCGCCACCACCCGGAACGGCGTCGCCACCAGCAACGTCGCGTCCGCCTGGCACACCCGGGCGAGCGTCTCCATGTGCCACACATGGTCCTTGTCCATGTGCGCCACCCCTTCCGTCGCCAGCACCAAGCTTCGGTTCCACGGCGTCAGGGACGTTTTCCATGACGCGGGAATGTAGCGTGGTGAAGACCAGGGGTTCCGGACGTTCGTGACAGCATGGGCCTGCCCGGCCGCATGCCCCCAGGCGTTCAGTCCATCAACTGCCGCGACAAGTAGACGTGGTGCAGCGCCCACCGGCGCGCGTTGAGCATCGGGTCCGAGTCGTTGGAGTGCCCGCCGTCGGTGTTCTCGTAATACAGGTACGGCAGCCCCATGGCCTCCAGGCGCGCCGCGAACTTGCGCGCGTGACCCGGATGCACGCGGTCATCCTTCGTGTTCGTGGTGATGTACGGCGCGGGGTAGCGCACGCCCTCGCGGAGGTTCTGGTAGGCGGAGTACTTCGAGATGAACGCCGCATCCCCGGGCACCTCCGGGTTGCCGAACTCCCCCACCCACGACGCGCCCGCTGGCAGCAGGTGGTAGCGCATCATGTCGATGAGCGGGCTTTCGATGACGGCCGCGTTGAACAGGTCCGGGCGCTGCGTCATCGCCACGCTGGTGAGGACACCGCCGTTGGAGCGGCCGTAGATGCCCAGGTGGCGCGGGGAGCTGACCTTCCTCCGCACCAGGTCTTCCATCACCGCCGCGAAGTCGTCGAACGCGCGCTGGCGGTGCTCCCGCAGGGCCGCCTGGTGCCAGCGCGGACCGAACTCGCCTCCGCCCCGGATGTTGGCGACGACGTAGGCCCCTCCGCGCTCCATCCACAACTTGCCCTCCTCCGGCAGGTAGACGGGCGGCTTGGACACCTGGAAGCCGCCATAGCCATACACCAGCGTCGGCAGCGTGCCGTCGAGCTTCCGCGCCTTCGGCCGCACCAGGAAGTACGGAATCCGGGTGCCGTCCTTCGACTTCGCCCAGGACTGGTCCACCTGGAGCTTCGAGGCATCGAAGCGCGCGGGCAGCGACTTCACCTTCTTCACCGTGCCCGCCTTCGCATCCGCCAGCCACAGCGACGTCGGCGCGAGGAAGCCCTGGGACTTCACGAAGAAGCGGTCATGCGATGACGACGTCGCGGTGATGGCGACCGAGGCGTTCTTCGGCAGGGCCAGCCGCTTGCGGCTCCAACGGTTCTTCCCCGGCGTGTAGACATCCAGCGCGCCCTTCACGTCCTCATAGAGGCTCACCAGCACCTGGCCCCGCGTCGCCGCCACCGATTCGATGGCCTGCCGCGCTCCCGGCTGGAAGAGCAGCGTGGGCTTCGCCTTCGCCGGGTCTGCCTTCAGCGCGGCCAACGGGTATGCCAGCAGCGCGCCCTGCTTGAAGCGGCCCCAGTCCTCTTCAATCGTGAAGACGACCTGCCCGTCCACGAAGGCCTGGAGGGAGGACTTCCGGGGAAACGGGAGCCGCACGGGCGCCGCGTCTCCCAGCAGGTAGTACTCCGACTCGAAGAAGGTCACCGCGCGGTTGACCAGCACCGCCTGCAACGCGCCGTCGGCGTTCCGCAACAGGAAGGGCGACGCGGAGACGTCGGTGCGCTCACCCCGGAAGGCTTCCTGCGCCTCCGTCAGCGGCGTGCCACGCGTCCAACGTTTGAGCACGAAGGGATAGCCCGACTCCGTGAGCGTGTCCCCGCCCCAGTCGCGCCCCACCAGCAGCGTGTCCGAGTCCAGCCAGGACGCGGACAGCTTGCCCTCCGGGACCCGGAAACCGCCTTCCACGAAGTGCTTCGCGGCGGCGTCGAACTCGCGCAGCTCGACGGCGTCCTTGCCTCCGTTGGACAGGGAGACGAGGCAGCGCTGGTCCGCGGGAGGCAGGCAGTTGCTGCCCTTCCAAATCCAGTTGGCCTTCTCGGCCTTCGCCAGCGCGTCCACGTCCAGCACCGTCTCCCACGGTGTCTGGGCGCGCGTGTAGCCGTCCAGCGAGGTGTGCCGCCAGATGCCTCGGGGGTTGCCGCGGTCCTGCCAGAAGTTGTCCACACCGCCAGCCCGGAAGCCGGGCGAGGGAATGCGGTCGGTGGAGGTGAGCAGCTCCAGCGCCTGGGCGTGGAAGGTCTCGAAGCGCGGGTCCTTCTCCAACACCGCGAGCGTCCGCGCGTTCTGCGCGCGAACCCATTCGAGTGCCTTCTCGCCCTGGACCTCCTCGAGCCACAGGAAGGGGTCCTGGGGTGGGGCCTCGGCCGTCGCCACGGAGGAGGTCAACAGCCCGGTCAGCAACGACGCCACGTACGCCCTTCTCATGTCCTCATCTCCCGATGCCCGAGGTGGCCCCCCAACAGGCCGAGCCGCCGCTCATTCCCCCGACCCTAACGCCTGTGCCACGGCGGCCGTGCTGGCGGGGCCGCGAGCGCCCGTCGTGCGCGCATCGCATCGGGACTGGCGGTGATGGCCTGCAAGGGAGTATGGGTCCCGCCACATACGCCCCCGGAACGGCCGGCTCCGCGCGTGGTGACCTCAGGAGTGGAAGCAGGTGGTGATGACAGGACCCAGCGACAAGGGGGAGCGGCTCTGGCCCTGGGTGGGCGCGGCGCTCGGAGTGCGGTGGTTCCTCGCGGCGGGAGGTAGCCCCACGCTGCCGCTCTTCCAGCGCCTGGGCGACCGCGTCACCTGCGGCGTGGTGGATGGCTTCACCGTGTGCGTCCCCACCCGGGACAGCGACTTCCGCGAGGCCTTGAAGCGCGCGCCTCCGGCTCTCTTCTCCCAGCCCCTCCCCGCTTCCGCGGGCCCGTCTCACTGAGTCCGACGCCCATGAGCTTCCAGCCCCCCGTCACCCCCACGTCCGAAGTCCCCACGGCCCTCCGCGAGCATGGCTACGCCGTGCTCACCCGCGACGGCCTCTGCGAGCTCGCGGGCATCGACTCGCCCGCGCTGGACGCACTGCGGCCGTCCTGGAACGAGCTGCCGCTGGATGGCTTCCTCCGGGATGGTGGCCGCTACCGCTCACGACGGCACTCCTGCTTCATCGTGGACGGCGACGCATTGACACAGGTGCCTCACCGCGCGCACTGGCAGCCGGTGGAATACAACGCGCTTCACGGCGGCATGGAGCGCTGGTTCGAGCCCGTGCAGCCCGACATCGTGTCCCAGCCGGTGTGGGCGGGGCTGATTCGAGGCATCGCCGCGTGCTGCTCCCAGCTCAAGGGCGAGCGCCCCTGGTACGTCGAGGCCCACCAGTTCCGCATCGACACCACCGACGGTATCGGCCGGCCCACCCCCGAGGGCGCGCACCGGGACGGCGTGGACTTCGTGGCGGTGCTGCTCGTGGGCCGCGAGGGCATCAAGGGCGGTGAGACGCGCGTCTTCGAAGCCGACGGCCCCAACGGCCTGCGCTTCACGCTGACGGAGCCCTGGTCCGCGCTTCTGCTGGATGATGCGCGCGTGATTCACGAGAGCACGCCCATCCAACCACAGGGAGACACCGGCCACCGGGACACGCTGGTCCTCACGTTCCGGGCCGGGGGGTTCCAGGGCCCCGAGTAGCGCCCGGGAGCGCCGCTGCTCGCTCCAGGACACTTGCATCGCCGGTCCGCGTGCTTGCCTGACACACGCGCCCGGGCGAGCGGGGTGCGTGTGCCGAAACGGAGCGCCCCCCTCCCATTCAGCCTCGAGTTGGGCTTCTCTACTGAGGTTGTGACGACCGCTGGCCGCATCCCGCTGTTCGAGAACGTGCGAGGCATCCTCATCACCCTGGTGGTGATGGGGCATGCGCTCGAGCCCCTGCTCGGCCGGGAGCCGCTCGCGAAGGCGCTCTACTCCGGCCTGTACCTGTTCCACATCCCCGCCTTCGCGTTCCTCTCCGGGCACCTGTCCCGCGCGGACAGCGGGCCCCGCGCACTGAGCGCCATCGCCTGGGGGCAGCTCGCGCCGCTGGCTGTGTTCCAAGTGCTGTACGTCGCTTTCGACGCGTGGGTGCTCGGCCGGGGCTGGAGTTCCCACTGGCTGGTGCAGCCGTACTGGCTGCTGTGGTTCCTGCTGAGCCTCGGGTGCTGGCGGCTGATGCTGCCCCTGCTCCTCCGCCTGCCCAAGCCGCTGATGTGGGCCGTGGCGCTGGCGCTCGTCGCGGGCCTGCTGCCCTGGGTGGGCTACCTGTTCGGCCTGTCGCGGACGTTCGTGTTCCTGCCTTGCTTCGTCGCCGGTCACCTGACGCGAAGGGAGTGGCTGCTGGCCCCTCGAAACACCCGGGGCTGGCGCCTCGTGCTCGCGGCGTCCCTGGCCGTGGGCCTGGGCGCATGCGTCGGGGCGGTGGCCATGGGAGCACTGCCCGCGCCCGCGCCGCAGTGGCTCTACGGGAGCAGCGGCTACGCGGTGCTCGGTGCCACAGCACTCACGGGCATGGCGGCGCGCGCGGCCCTCTTCTGCGGTGCACTGGCGCTGACATGGGCACTCTTCACGCTCAGCCCGCGTCAGGAAAGCACGCTCACGCGGCTGGGCGGACGGAGCCTGGCGCCCTTCCTCCTGCACGGCTTCGTCGTGCGAGCCGCCGAGCACGTGGGCGCGTACGCGTTCCTCCAGGGGCCCGTGGGCGTCGCCCTCGCGCTGGGAGCGGGGGCGCTGCTCACGGTGCTGCTGGGCCAGCCTTCCGTCGTCCAGGCCACGCGCCCGCTGTGGGAGCCTCGGCGGCTCTTCCAGCGGAAGCGTGACGCCGTGCCGGACCTGGGGCGCTGAGCGGGCCTACTTCTTCCCGGAGTCCAGCTTCACGCCCTTGCGCTTGGCGTAGATGTACGCCTCCATGGCGCGCATCCGCGGGTCACCATCCGCCAGCGGCCTGCCGCGCGCCGGGTTCTCGATGCACCAGTTGATCATGTCGCGCAGCAGCGCCACGCGGCCCAACTGCACCTGGTACTTCGGATACGTCTCCGGATGCGTGTTGGACGCGTCTGGGTGGCACATGTTACAGGAGATGCCCACCGTGCCGCCAATGGCCTGGGCGTCATAAGAGCTTCTCGCCCAGCAGCACCCGCTCCGGCGTGGGCGCGAGGCTGGCTGGGACGGACAGCTTCCACAGCGCCGCGGACACGCCCGGTGGCAGGTCGGCGGGCGGAGGCGCCGCTTCCTTCGCGGCGGTCTGGGCCTGCCCGGCTTGGGCGAACAGCAGGACGGCGAGCGACAGTGCAACGCCAGACGGCGGGCGCATGGTCTCCCCTCCCCACCAACCACGTTGCACGCCGCGAGGAATCGAGACGCAGGGCTGGGGGTCAGTTCTTTCCCGAAACCACCGCTATTCCCGCGCCGCGGTCCAGATTGTGTTCGCCGGAATGTCCATCAATGGAGCAATGGCAGACACCTTGCGTGGGCTGCCGAACATCCCGGGCGCGTGCATCTTTCGCGAAAGGAGGGCGTCATGTGGGACCCAGGAGAGCTGCGCGAGGGCATGGCCGTGAGGGACGAACACGGGCGGAGGCTGGGCACGGTGGTGCATATCGGAGACACGCACTTCGAGCTGGAGCAGGGCTGGCCACCCAGCCGCGACTTCATGGTGAGCTTCCACCTGGTGGCGCGGGTGGACCATGGTGAGGTGTTCCTCCACCCCGGCCATGGCGCCACCGTCCCCACGGAGGATGAGATGCCCGACAGCGGCGCGTACATCTGACGGCTAGCGCCCAGGCAGGCGCAGGTCGCGGGAGCTGAAGAGCAACCCGGACGCCGTCGCTGGCGCGAGCACGGCCAGGGCGATGAGGGCCCCGTCCAGCGGGCTCCGGGCAAGCGGCACGTTGTAGGCGACGGCCTGGACGAACGTCAGACACGCGTCCGCCGCCGTCAGCCCGCCCAGCACCGTGGCCAGGGCGTCCCGCCAACGCCGCACCAACGAGAAGAGTCCCACCGTCAGGCCCACGTCGAACACCACCCACGCCCACTGCACCTGAACGGACGGGAACCAGCGCGCAGTGGAGGGCAGCGCCAGCAGCGCGGTCCATGGAACGAGGAGCACGGCGAGCGCGTGCACCAGCAGGCGCGGGCGCCGAAGCAGCGTGGCGATGCCGAAGCGCAACAGGCCGCCCTGCGCGAAGGCCCGCAGCGCGTCGTACACCGCCGCCAGCCCGCCCCGCGGCTCGGGATAGGACAGATGGATGGGCACCCAGGCGTCGGGGCGGAACTTCCCCTTGAAGGTGCGCAGCCCCTCGAAATCGAAGAGCGGCCGGCCGCACGCCCGCGCCAGTCGCAGCCATGGCCGCACCGGCCCCGCGAGCGGCGCCAGTCCCAGCGTCACGTAGCACCGCCCGGTGGCGGCCGCCTCGCGCATGGCCGCGTCCACCAGCGCCTCCGCGGTGCCATTGGGCGCCTTCGGGTCCCGGAGCAGGTCCTGGAGGAACCAGCCTTCGCGGGCATACACGGGCGACACCGACAGGAAGCCCACCACCTCGCCCTCCACCTCCGCGACGAAGGCGTACCGCTCGCTCGCGAAGGCATGAGGACGAAGCTGGACCAGGAAGCCCATGGGCGCCATGCGACGGGACGCCAGCCAGCGTGCCTTCAGCAGCTCCACCGCTCGCCGCGTGGGATGCAACGGGTCCCCCAGCTCCGTGACGGGCACCTCGCGGACCTTCACGCCTCGCGCGCGGGCACGGCGCAGCTGCTCGCGCAGGCTGCGACTGCCCCGCACCACGTCGTCCCAGTGGACCGGGTCCCAGACGGGCTGCTCGCCGATGGGCAGCGACGCCATGGGGGCCAGCTCCACGAAGCGCGGCTCGGTGGCGAAGAAGCACACGCGCCGGTCCACTGCTCGCGCGGCCACTCGGAAGCCCTCCGCCACCGAAGCCAGCCGCTCCGGCGCGGCAATGGGCGCCCCGGCCGCAACCCAGGCACCGCCCGTGTCCACGTACGCCACGCACGCATCGCCCGCCGGGTCGAACCAGTACTGGAAGCCGGGCTGGAGCACCTGGAACGAGGTGGCGTTCCAACCATACCGGCGCAGCAACGCCAGCACCCGCTCGCGTGGCTCCGGGCCGGCCGGGGGCTGCTCTGGGGAACGTCCATCCACGTGAGGCAGAAGGTATGCGCCCCACCCTGTGGACCGCAAACGAGAACACCGTCTGTCCGGACCTGCGCCGCGCTCCCTCACACGGCTCGCATGAGCAGGCGTGATGAGAGCAAGGTCTTCGCCGACCACAAGCACGCGCCAGATGGCTGTTGCAGCACATCAGACCAGGCAGGCAATCGGCCCGGAGGAAAGTCAGCCTAACGTGCGGAGCACTCCCTCCTTCCGGAGCCCGTGGATTGAAACCTCCTTCGCTCGCGGCCTGTGCGCTCGCGGTCCTGTTGTCCCCCTGTCTGGCTTCCGCCAATGAAGACGATGACGGCGGCGTGCGAACCAACACCGCGCGCCTGCTGACGACCGACGCGGCGGAGGTCATCGACGCGCCGGTGCTGGGCCTCCAGCGCACGGCGCTTCCGCTGTTCGCCGGGCTGGCCGTGGACACGTCGATGTATGCCAACGCCTTGCTGGCGCCCAACGTGGGCCTGCGCTGGGCGATGGCCGCCAGTCCCCACCGCGTCGTGCTGGGCGCGCGCTACACGCACTTCGTGGGCGCCTCCGTCTATTCGGACGTCGTGACGTCGGGGGCGGACACACCGGCGCTCCAGCGCTTCGAGCCCGAGCTGTCCGGCCCGTCCTTCTATGGCGTCTACGGCCTTTCGCTGGGCCCCGTGCTGGTGCAGGGCGAGGCGCGCTACGGCCTCTACACGTCCGACTATCTGTCCTTCACCGGCGCGCTGGCCTTCAACTTCGCGGGCCACTGGTCCGTGGTGGGCGAGGCGGGCGTGCGCGTGAAGGGCGGCTCCACCCTGCGCGCCGCGGCGGGCATCCGCTACGGCGGCGAGCACTTTGGCCTGGGCGTGGGCGCCACCTACGTGGACATGAGCGACCCGGCCCTGCCGGGAGAGAGCCTGCCCGTCCTCCCCGTCGTCGACCTGTCCTGGAGCTTCCGATGATGATGCGCGCTTTACTGCTTCCCTGCGTGCTGCTGCTGTCCGCGTGCTCGGCGGAGATTGCCATCCAGACCGAGCCCTTCGACCAGGTGGTGCCCGTCACCTCGCTGCTGGAGCCCGTCTACGCGGAGGTGGCGCTCGACCTGCCGGAGGAGTCCGTCAACACGCAGGACCTGGACATCATCGTCAACGAAGTCTCCGCCACCCTCGTGGTGGTCAACCCCTCCCCCACGCTCACCCTGCGCACGTCCGCGCGCCTGTCACTCACGGGGACCGCCACGCCGGACAACCCGCGGCTCTACACGAACTTCAACCGGCCGGCCTACTACGACACGGCGGCGGAAATCCTCGCGGAGCGGACCTTCCAGCCGGACTCGCGCACGCCCCTGCGCATCGACGCGCCGGCGCTCAAGAACGCCATCGGCCGGCGGCGCGTCTGGGTCATCGTCAGCAACACGGTGGTCCGCTCCGGCCTCACCCTGCCCCAGCTCCCGGCGCAGATTCGCCTGGAGGACATCGTCTTCCAGGCCCTGCTCACCAAGCCCTTCCCCGGGCTGGGCGGCGCACTGGAGGCCGGCGGCCTGTAGCCAGTGGAGGGCGCGGGTGGGAAGCTTCCGGCTGGACCGACTCGCCCGTGACCTTCGCCTACTACGACAACCTCACGCCCGCCCAGCAGCGCGTCTACCGGATGAGTGATTCGGTGAGCGCGCTCCGGCTCCGCGAGCCGCGGACACTGGAGCCCCTGGTGGCCGCGCTGCGCGAAGCCCTGGCCACGGGCCGGCAACCGGAAACCGAGCACGCCACCGCCCGGCTGAGCGACGCCCTTTGCGAGCGGCTGGACCTGTTCGCGCCGCGGGTGGAGGTACTGGAGGTCCGCCCCTCCTCCACCACCGGCGAGCTGCACGGCATGTACACCCTGGAGCGGGGCCGTCGCCCTCGCATCCAACTGTGGATGCGGACCGCGAAGCACGCGCGAGTGGTGGCCTTCCGCACCTACTTGCGCACCCTGTTGCACGAGCTGTGTCACCACCTGGACTTTCTTCTGCTGGAGCTGCCCGCGTCCTTCCACACGGAAGGCTTCTTCCAGCGGGAATCCAGCCTCTTCCACCAGTTGGTGCCCCGCCCGGCCCGGCCCCGGCGTTCCGGGGCCAGGAAGGGTGTGACTGCGGACACCCCTGACATAAGTCCAGGCAGGCGGCGGCGCGGAGGCTAGATTCCGCATCCCTATGGCGCATCCGACCGAAGACAAGAACTTCCGCCTGCCGACCTCCATCCGTCCCCGCCGCTACGCGGCCACGCTGACCCTGGACCTGGACGCGAAGTCCTTCTCCGGCCAGCAGACCATCGACCTGGACGTGGCGGCGCCGTCGAACGAAATCATCCTGCACGGCATCGCCCTGGCGCTGAGCGACGTGACGTTCCGCGCCGGTGGCCAGCAGCGCAAGCCGGCCTCCATCCAGCCCGCGCAGGCGAGCGAGACGGTGGTGCTCCGCTTCGATGAAGCGCTGCCCACGGGCGCCGCGTCGCTGGACGTCGCGTGGACGGGGCGCTTCACGGAAGGGCTGCGCGGCCTGTACCAGGCGGGCAAGGTGGCGGCCACCCAGTTCGAGGCCGCCGACGCGCGCCGACTCTTCCCCTGCTTCGACGAGCCCGCCTTCAAGGCGCGCTGGGCCCTCACCGTCCGCGTCCCGACGGGGCTCACCGTGCTGGGCAACGGCCCGGTGGTGAAGGACACGCAGGAGGGCAACCTGCGCGCGGTGACGTTCCAGGAGACGGAGGTGCTCAGCAGCTACCTCATCGCCCTGGTGGTGGGCCCGCTGGTGGGCACGGACGCGCAGGACGTGCAGGGCGTGCCGGTGCGGACCTGGGCGCTGCCGGAGAAGGCGCACCTGACGCGCTTCGGCCAGGACGTGGCGCTGGCGGTGCTGCCCAGGCTCCAGGACTACTTCGGGCTGCCGTATGCCTTCACCAAGCTGGACCAGGTGGGCATCCCCGACTTCGAGGCCGGCGCCATGGAGAACGCCGGCCTGATTACCTACCGCGAGGTGGCGCTGCTGCTGGACCCGGCCACCGCGCCGCTGTCGGTGAAGAAGCGCGTGGCGGAGGTGGTGACGCACGAACTGGCGCACCAGTGGTTCGGCAACTGGGTCACCATGGTGTGGTGGGACGACCTGTGGCTCAACGAGGCGTTCGCCACGTGGATGGCCTTCAAGATTGTGGACCAGTGGCGCCCCGAGTGGCGCATGTGGCTGGACTTCGACGCGCACCGCGCCAGCGCGCTGCATCTGGACGCGCTCAAGTCCACGCACCCCATCCACGGCGAGGTGCGCAACGCGGGCGAGGCCGGTGAGAGCTTCGACGCGATTACGTACGAGAAGGGCGGCGCGGTGCTGCGGATGATTGAGGGCTTCCTCGGGGAAGGCCCCTTCCGCGAGGGCATCCGCCAGTACATGCGCAAGCACGCGCGCGCCAACGCAGTGAAGGAAGACTTGTGGAACGCGCTGGGCGACGCCGCGAAGCAGCCGGTGGAGGAGCTGGCCACCGCGTGGGTGGGCCAGAGCGGCTTCCCGTTGGTGACGGCGACGCTGGACGGGCGCGGGCTGTCGCTGTCGCAGCGGCGCTACTACAGCGAGCCCGGTGTGCAGAGCGCTGAGGTGTGGCCGGTGCCGGTGGTGCTGCGCTACGAGGACAGCACCGGCGTGCGCGAGCAGCGCGTGCTGCTGCGGGACGCCCAGGCCACGGTGAAGCTGGAGGGCGAAGGCGCGGTGAAGTGGCTGACGGCCAACGCGGGCTCCACCGGCTTCTACCGGGTCGCCTACGACAAGCCGGGCCTGGAGAAGCTGGCGACGAACCTGAAGTCGCTGGCCCCCTCCGAGCGCACCGCCCTGCTGGCGGACCAGTGGGCGCTGGTGCGCGCGGGCCAGGCGTCGGTGGCGGACCTGCTGGACCTTGCGGGCCGCTTCGGTGACGAGGAGGACGACTCCGTCCTGGACGAGCTGGTGGGCCGGCTGGCCTACATCGAAGGCCGGCTGGCGGACGGCGAGGACCAGGTCCGCTTCCGCGCGTGGGTGGAGAAGCTGCTGGGGCCAGGGCTGAAGAAGCTGGGCTGGCAGTCCGCGCCGAACGAGGCGGACCGGGTGAAGCTGCGGCGCGCGTCGCTGGTGCGCGCGGTGGGTGGCCTGGCGCGCAGCCAGGACGCGCTCGCCGAGGCCCGGCCCCGCGTGGAGCGCATGCTCCAGGGACAGCGAGACGCGCTGGAGCCCAACCTGCTGGACGCCGCGGTGGGCATGGTGGCGCGCGCGGGCGACGCGGCGCTCTTCGACACCTTCCTCCAGAAGATTCCGTCCGAGCCCGACCCTGCCACGCAGCGCCGCTACCTCATGGCGCTCACCGCCTTCGAGGCCCCCGAACTCACCGCGCGCGCGCGCGGGCTGCTCTACACGGACACGGTGAAGACGCAGGACGTGGCCAGCTTCGTGGCGGGGCTGCTGGGCAACCGCGTCGGCCGCGACGCGTGGTGGGCGCAGATGCGCACGCAATGGAAGGACGTGGTGGCCCGCACCGGCGGCGCCCCCATGCTGCTGCGCCGCATCGTCGAGGCCATGGGCATGCTGCGCACGCGCGAGCACCTGGAGCAGATGCAGGCCCTGCTCAAGGCCCAGCCCATCCCCGAGGCGCAGCAGGCCACGGCGCAGACACTGGAGCGGCTGTCCCAGGATGTGGCGCTGCGTGAGCGCTGCATGCCCGAGGTCTCCGCGTGGCTGAAGCGCCAGCCGTGAAGACGACGCTGACAGAAGCGAGCCTCTCGGGTGTGCGGGAGGCCCTGCGGCAAGCCAACGCGGGGTTCGAGCGCGCCTACCCGGGGGACTCGACCCAACGGCAGCCGGTGCACGTGGTGTACGGCGGCGCGCACCTCTTCCGGGCGGAGACGGCCCGGAAGCTGGGCGGCATCGCGCTGAACACGCTCAAGACGTACGCACCGGATGCGCCCGTGCTGGCCCACGGGCTGGGACTGCCCCAGCGCGGCCGCTTCGCCCAGCGCGTCTACGCGCGCGTGGTGGCCAAGCTGGAGCGCGAGCCGGTGGAGGACCTGCGCATCGACTTCGAGGATGGCTACGGGCACCGCTCCGACGCGGAGGAGGACGGGCACGCCGTGTCCGCCGCGGAGGAGATGGCGCGCGGGCTGGCCCAGGAACTGCTGCCGCCCTTCATCGGCATCCGGGTGAAGTCCTTCACCGAGGAGCTGTTCGACCGCGCCACGCGCACGTTGGATTTGTTCCTCACCACGCTGCTGGAGCGCTCGGGTGGGAAGCTGCCGCCCGGCTTCGTCGTCACGCTGCCCAAGGTGACGCTGCCGGAGCAGGTGGCGGCGCTCGCTCGCGTCCTGGAGGTGCTGGAGACGCGGCACGGGCTGCCGGTGGGCACGGTGGGCATCGAGCTGATGGTGGAGACACCCCAGGCGCTCTTCGACCCGCAGGGCCGGCTGCACCTGCCCACGCTGGTGGCCGCGAGCGCGGGCCGCTGCACCAGCGTCCACCTGGGCGTGTACGACTACACCGCCGCGCTGGGCGTCAGCGCGCATGCGCAAACGATGCGGCACCCGGCCTGCGACTTCCTTCGGGATTTGGTGCAGGTGTCGCTGGCGGGCACGGGCATCCGGCTGGCGGATGGCGCCACCAACGTCATGCCGGTGCCACCGCACCGGGTGAAGCAGGACGAGCCGCTGCTGCCCACCGAGCGCCGGGAGAACATGGAGGCGGTTCACCGGGTCTGGCAGGTGTCGTACCGGCACATCCGGCACTCGTTGGAGCGGGGCTGGTACCAGGGATGGGACTTGCACCCGGGCCAGCTCCCCGTGCGCTACGCGGCGGTGTATGCGTTCTTTCTGGAGGGCCTGGACGCGGCCTCGCGCAGGCTCAATGCCTTCATGGAGAAGGCCGCGCAGGCCACGCTGGTGGGAGACGTCTTCGACGACGCGGCCACCGGGCAGGGCCTGCTCAACTTCTTCCTGCGGGGCCTGAGCTGCGGCGCGCTCACCCAGGACGAGGTGCTGGCCGCGGGCCTCACGCTGGAGGAGCTGCGCAGCCGCTCCTTCCGCGACATCGTCGCGTCACGCCGCGCCCGGGCCACTTCCGGCTAGGCCGCGACCGTGGACTCCTCCATGTGGCGCTTCGCTCTGCTGCTGTGCCTCACCTCCGCCTGCGCCGGACCGTCCGTGACGACGGTCCGGCCCGAGCAGCCCGTGCCCGTGCCGCCCCCTGCCGCGAAGGTTCCGCCGCCGCCCACGCCGACAGGCCCCTTCGCCCGGGAGCTGGCGCCGCTGCCCAGGCAGCGCGTGAGCTCCGCGGAAGGCATCTTCACCGCCGAGGTGGAAGCCACCTCCGCGCCCCGCCTGACACGGCACGAGGGCTCCACACGCCTGGAGATTCCCCTGGGCACCGAGGCCGCGTTGAGCTGCTTCGTGTACGAGCGCCCCATTGACGCGGCGGGCGCGGTGCTCGCGGTGGCGAAAGCCGCGCAAGGCCACAAGGGCGTCACGGTCCGGAGCATGGCTCCCACGGAGGTCACCGTCGTCGCGGACGCACCGGTGATGTTCGTGGACGTGGACTACGAGGTGGTCGCCTCCGGGGACAGCGTGAGCGCGGGACGGCTCAAGCTGATGGTGAGCGCGAGCCCGGAGCTCCCCCTGCTGTGCGCCCATGACGAGCCCGGCTACGCGCGCACCTTCCACCGCGTCACCACCGGACTGGCCGCCACACTCAAGGTTCCCGGCCCCGCCCGGACGCCCGCGCGAACGAAGGCGCTTCGCGTGTTGAAACTGGATGGACGGCTCGCGGGATTCGACTGGCGCACCGAGCAAAGGCTGGAGGGAGGCTCGCGGCGCACGGAAGTCTCCACCAGCCTGCTGCTGCCAGGGGCCACGAATGGCCCGCACGCGGAGGACCGCACCATCACCACGGTCACGGATGAGGAGGGCCGGCTGAAGGAGCAGCGCCATGCGCATGCGGAAGACGGGCGGCTCACGCTCCAGGTGACGCTCCGCCGCGAACGGGAGCCCCAACCGCCCACGCGCGCCGCTCCCGAGACGGCGTACCGCTACGAGGGGAGACAGGGCTCGCGCGCACTCAAGGGCACCTTCACGTCGAAACGAGGGCTGGCCACGGAAGACACGGTCCATGACACCGTGCGCGACGTGCTGCGCCCGGGTGGCCCGGCGGAAGCCGTGCTCGACGTCTACCGGCCCGCCGACGTGCCCTCCGCGCCCACGGAACTGGTGCTGCGCCGGGTGCCCTCGGCTGGGCCACGAGCCCTGACGCTCACCACGGGCGACGCCACCGAGGAGGCGCGGGCCGCCGAAAGCGGCACACTGGAGTGGACGAAGCGCGCCCTTCCCGAGGGACAGCTCACGTCCGAGCTCATCCACGGCAGCCCGCCGCCCTGAGTGGCACTGGCGAAGCCCGCGCCAGTGCGGTCGCTCACCTCACCAGAGCATGTCCTGGTCCTCGGTGACGCCGGGGACGTTGGACAACTCCAGCGTGCGGCTTCCCACGCGCACCGTGCCGTTGAAGAAGCCCACCGGCTGCGCGAAGTGGCTCACGACGAGGCGCAGGTTCCGGTCCTCGCGGTGCACATGAAGGGGCTGGAAGCGCAGGTCCACCGCGCCATCCACCGTCGCCAGCCGCCACGGCGCCATCAGGTCCTTCGCGTCGTATTCGAAGCGGGCGCGCGCCAGCGGGTACAGCTTGTCCCCCAGCCACAGCGCGTTCTCGTTGGCGTCCGCGTTGCCCTCGTTGAAGCCCTCCACGAGGTTGATGCCCACCGGCGTGCCGTCCGCCAGCCGCCCCGACGCGAAGGCCCAGCGCCACGCGGTGTGCCGCGCCAGGTAGCCCTGCGTGTAGTCCATGCCGCCCACGCCTCCGTCCAACCGGAAGCGCTTCCCGCCCGCCTCCAGGCTGCCGAAGGTGAGCAGGCCATTGCTCTTCATGGTGACGTTGACCAGCCCGTCACCCTCCACCGGCGCCACCACGGTGAGCGCGGGCGGGCCGCCGGCCACCATCATGTCGCCCTCCCACTGGAAGGACTGAAGGCTTCCGGTGCGCAGCCGGCTGACGTCCACCACCACCCGGTAGCGCTCGTCGTCCTCGCCGCGCTGCACCGACAGCCGTCCGCCCAGCGTGCGGAAGGAGGCCTTGAGGCCCTGACCGGGCTTGTCGCCCAGCACCACCATGGGGCCGGGCGTGCCCAGGAAGCTCACGTCACACAGCGGCTTGCGCTCGCGCAAGTCCAGGGCCACCGCGAAGGCGCTCGACGTGTAGCCCAGGTCCACCACCGCGAAGAGCGCGGCGACCTCGGGCGTGGCCGCGAAGGTGTAGTGCCAACGCTTGCGCTTCAGCAGACGCGTGGTGCGGCCCGGGGCCCACTGCCCTTGCAGGCGCGGCAGGTCCACTTCGGGCAACTCACCCTGGTAGGTACCGAATCGGGGCTCCCCCCCGGAGGTGGCCACGGAGACTGGCGCGGGAGGGAACAAGGCGTCTTGCTCTGGCTTCATCTGGCCCCATTGGAAGGCAAAGGCGCGTGGCTGTCATGTCAGGCCGCCGCCCAAGCGCCACCCGCCGACAGTGGCACCTGAGAGGTTGTGCGGAGCGTAACGCAACAGCGGCGCGATGGGGACCCTCGTCAGCCCCGGCCGAAGACGATGCGCTCCTGGGACAACAAACGCGCGGTGACCGCCAGCGACAACACCGTGAGCAGGATGCTGGACGCGCCCGCGATGAGGAACGGCAGCGCGCCCAGCGGCTCACCACGCATGACCTCGCCCGCGAGCACCTCCTGGCCCAGCACCGGCACCGCGAACATCCACATCTTCGGCTGGAGCGGCGACAGGGCCAGCACCATGCCCGGCAGCATGGGCACCACCATCAGGAGGGACAGGTACGTCTGCGCTTCCTTGAAGGAGCGTGCATAGGTGGACACCCACACCTGCACGGCGGAGGCGGCCAGAGCCAGCGGCAGCACGGCGGCGGCCATGCCCAGGGCGGCGGGCGCGTCGAAACGGGCCTTCACCCCCAGGTCCTCCAAGGGCACGCGCCGCACCACCAGCATGTAGCCCACCAACGTAATGAGCACCGCCGCGACGGCCATGACCACGGTGGCCAGCCACTTGCCCGTCACCACCGCTCTCCGCGGCGCCGGGTTGAGCAGCAGGGGCTCCAGCGAGCCGCGCTCGCGCTCACCCGCCATGGCGTCGCTGGCCACCTGCATGCCGCCCGCGAAGGCGGCGATGACCAGGAAGAGCGGCACCATGTTGAGCAGCCCCGCCGCGGTGCGCTCCGGCGTGGACAGGTCCGCCTCCTGCACCCGCACGGGAATGGCCAGGTCCGGCGAGACGCCGCGCGCGTAGAGGCGCTGGTTGCCCAACATGTGGGCGTACGCTTCCAACAGCCGCCGCGCGCGCAGCACCGACTGGCGCGCGGACTGGCGCGAGCTGTCCACCACGAGCTGCACCTCGGCGGTGCGCCCGGCGGAGTACGATTCGGCGTAGTCGTCCGGCACCACCAGCACCGCGTCCAGCGAGCCCGCCCGGATGCGCGACTCGTAGTCCTCCGGCGCCGCTTCCAACTGCGCTCCGTAGCGCTCCAGGAAGGCCATCAGGCTGGGGGCATGCTCCCGCCCCACCACCGGCAACGCCAGCGGCCGGTCCTGCCGGTACCAGGAGGCCAGCAGGTTGAACATCACCATGAACACGACGGGGCCAATCAGCGGCCACATCAACGAGGTGAGCACCGAGCGCCGGTCGCGCAGGTGGTCCTTCAGCTCCTTGCGGAAGACGGAGAAGGACAGCCCGCTCATTGCATCAACCCCTGGTCCGTGCCGATGGTGGCCACGAAGGCCTCCTCCAGGCTGTCCTTGCCGGTGCTCGCGCGCAGCGCATCCGGTGTCCCGTCCGCCACCACCCGCCCGTGCGCCACCACCACGATGCGGTCACACAACGCGGCCACTTCCTGCATCACGTGGCTGGAGAACACCACGCACCGGCCTTCGTCCTTCAGCCGCCGCAGCAGCGTGCGCACCGAGCGCGTGCTCATGACGTCCAGCCCGTTGGTGGGCTCGTCCAAGAGCACGTTGCGAGGCCCGTGCACAAGCGCCCGCGCCAGGGCCACCTTCACGCGCTGGCCCTGGCTGAAGCCTTCCGTGCGGCGGTCCGCGATGTCCCGCATGTCCAACAGGTCCAGCAGTTCATCCACGCGCTTGTCCAGCGCGGCGCCGGACAGGCCGTGCAGCTCGCCGTAGTAGCGCGCGTGCTCGCGGGCGGTGAGGCGCGGATAGAGGCCACGCGCGTCCGGCAGCACGCCCAGCGCCCGCCGGGCCTCCTGCGGCCGCTGCACCACGTCCACGCCGTCCACCAGCGCGGTGCCGCGGTCCGGCCGCACCAGCGTGTAGAGCATGCGCATCGTCGTCGTCTTGCCAGCGCCGTTGGGGCCCAGCAGGCCGGTGATGACGCCGTCCTCCGCCGTGAAGGATACGTCCTCCACCGCCGTCACCTTCTTGCCAAAGCGCTTGTGCAGGTTCCTGGCTTCAATCATGGCGCGCGCGTCCTCAAGGCACCGGGCCGGCGAAGGAGGTGAAGAAGGGAGGACGGGTGAGGTTGGTGCCGCACGCGGACGACAGCCCCTCCACGCTCCCTTGGGTCAGCAGGTCCAGCATCAGCGTGCGCGCGCAGTCCGCGCCAATCGTGTTGTGGCCCACGCCAGGCACCACCACGTGCAGGCTGTTGGAGAGCGTGCGCTTCGCTTCCTCGGCCCACGCGGGCGGCGTCACCGGGTCCAGCTCGCCCGACAAGAGCAGCGTGGGCACCGACGACACCACCGGCTCGCGGTAGCCCTGGGGAAGGCTCCCACGCGGCCAGTCCGCGCAGACGGAGAGGACTTCGCGGCCCATCGTCGGACCGAACCAGGTGCCCTGCGACTCGCGCACCAGCGCCGCCTCGTCGTAGAAGGGCGCGTCCTCCGCGCACACGACGGCGAAGTAGAGGCCATGGCTCACCGTGCGTCCCAGGTTCTCCGACAGGCCCACGCTGAGCGCGACGAAGGGAGACCAGTCTCCCTGCGTGGCCCGGTCCAGCATCAACGGCACCAGGGAGGACATCTCCGGGCTGTAGAGCTGCGCGAAGAGCTGCGCCAGGAAGGCGCGGCGCGACAGGACGACCTCCTCCAACACACCGGTGCGCGGGTGCGCCACCTGAGTGCGCGCGGGCGTGGTCTCCAGCGTCGTCAGCAACGCCTCCGTCCTGGGCCGCAGGTTCGGATACGCCTGGGTACACGCCGCGTCCGCCTCGCAGTTCGCCAGCAGCCGGTCCAGCGCCTGCTGCGCGTCGCGGGGCGCGAACAGCGGCAGGTACAACCCCATGGGCGCCACGCCGTCCAGGATGGCGGTCCGCACGCGCTCCGGGTGCTGCCGCATGTACACGAGCGCCGCGCGCGTGCCGTAGGACACGCCCCAGAGGTTGAGCTTCTCGTAGCCCAGCGCCTCGCGGACCTCGTCCAGGTCATCCATGGCGACGGGCGTGGTGTAGTGCCGCACATCGGCGTCCCAGCCCTCGCGGCACTTGCGCACCTCCTCCGCCGCCTTGCCTTCCTCGAGCCGCGCGGACAGCCCCTCTTCCGGCGAGTCCGTCTTGCAGTTCAGCGGATTCGAGTCCCCCGTACCTCGCTGGTCCACCAGCACGATGTCGCGCTTGCGGCGGATGCGCTCCACCGCCATCAGCACCTGCGTCGAGCGCGACGCCGCCTGGCCCGGGCCTCCCGCCAGCAGCACCAATGGATCCGGCTGCGGCTGCGCGGCCAGCGCCGGCACCACCACCACGCGCAGGGGAATCTTGCGGCCCGTGCGAGCCGCCCGGTCCTCGAAGACCTCGTAGGTCCCACACTGGGCCTGCGTGGCCAGCCCCTCCAGGCGGCAGGGCTTCAACGACAGCCTTCGCCGCTCCGCGGGGTCCTGGCTGCTCTTGGAACAGGACACCGATGCCGCAGCCAGGAGCCCCAGGGCCAGCAAGGCGCGCCAGGACGGAAGATGGGAGGAGATGTGTGCACGGACCCCGGACAAGGGTACCTCCATCTGGGTACGGGAGGCTCCCCACATAGCACCTCCCACGGCATTGCATTGAATCCCGCGCGGAGAAGGGGCGTCCGGTGATACGCCCATGCCCACCATGAAACGTGCCCTTCTCGTCCTGGCCGTCCTTGGACTCACCACGCTCAGCGGCTGCGCCGCCTTGCAGAAGATGCTGAAGGGGGCTTTCAAGAAGCCCACCCTCTCCTTCAAGACGGCCCGGCTCGCGGATGCGTCCTTGTCCGACGCCACCATCAACCTCGTCTACGAGCTGAACAACCCCAACGGCTTCGGGTTGAACCTGGCCGAGGTGGACTACGCCTTCTTCGTGGAGGGCAAGCAGGTGGTGGCCGGCAAGCCACGCTCGGGGCTGGCGCTCAAGGCCAACGGCAAGAGCGAACTCGTCTTCCCGGCCAACGTGAAGTTCGCGGACATCGTCCCCGTGCTGGAGACCTTCCTCAAGCAGGACAAGGCCGCCTTCAAGGCACAGGGCACGCTAGGCGTGAAGACGCCCCTGGGCGTGCTGAGCTTCCCGCTGGCGAAGGAGGGCACCTTCGAGGTCCCCAAGGTTCCGCAGGTGTCCTTCCAGGCGCCGCGCATCAAGGACATCACCCTGACCGGCGCCACCGTGGAATTCCCGTTGTCGATTACCAACCGCAACAGCTTCCCGTTGCCGGTGGCCGGCATCACTGGCGCGCTGAAGGTGGCGGGCGCGGATGTGGGCACGCTGTCCACCGGCAACCTGGGCAAGCTGGACGGCAGCGGGACGAAGCAGGTCACCCTGCCCCTCACCATCAGCTTCGCTCGCGCGGCGAACGCGGCCCTGGCCCTGCGCTCGGGCGGAAATGCGCAGGTCCGCCTGGACGGCAAGCTCACCTCGGAATCCCAGAGCGTTCCCCTGAGTCTCAATCAGCTCGTCAATTTCGTTAAGTGACGCCTGCCTGCACTACGGGCAGGGGAACTGAACACAGGGTTGTCCCAGGGCGCCTCAGACGTTACGGTGGGGGCGTCCTTGCCGCTTTTCCAAGGTCGAGACACACATGCGCCGCATCCTCTTCAAGTCGAAAATCCACCGCGCGACCGTGACCCAGGCTGACCTGGATTACGAAGGGTCCGTCACCATCGACCGCGACCTGCTTCGCGCCGCCGACATCGTGGAGAACGAAAAGGTCGCGGTCTGGAACATCACCCAGGGCACGCGCCTGGAGACCTACGCGCTGGAAGGTGAGGCCGGCAGCGGCGTCATCTGCATCAACGGCGCGGCGGCGCACCTGAACAAGCCGGGCGACCTGGTCATCCTGGCCACCTTCGCGGAAGTGGAGGAAGCCGAGGTGGCGAACTGGAAGCCCACCGTGGTGTTCGTGGACAAGGACAACCGCGTGGTGCCCGGGCAGACGAAGGAGATTCCGGGCCCGCAGCGCCGCTCGGCCTGACGTCCCGCGCCGCGGCGGTCCGCTGGCTGCTTTGCCCCATCGAACGCCTTTTGCCATGCTCCCCCCTTCCTTAAAGGGTGGGGTCGTGGGCCCCGGAGGAGTCGATACGATGAGGCGGTCGTGGGTGAGCGCTGGCGCGCTCTCGCTGGTGCTGACAGGTTGTACGGGCACGGGGGCCTTCCGTCCGGATCCGAACAACGACGACCCGCTCTACGGGGTCATCCCTGTCGTGAAAGCGCCACCGCAGAACCGGTGCGCTGCGCTCGGCACGTCCTCCGCGCGGGGCTCGTGTGACGACGCCCTCTATCTGGCCACCGAGTACACCCGCCGGCTTTCGGTGGGTGATGAGATCTGCCTCGAGGGTGGCTACGGCGAAGACCCGGGCTCGGCGTGCAAGGCGCGTGCGGCCATCATCGACACCTCTCCCAATCAGGTGAAGCTGGAGGTGCGCGGTCCGAAGCCGGACTCGCGCTGGTTCAACGTGGAGATGCGGCACGCCTGGTACGAAGAAGGCGCGCTGGTGGACCTCTACCTGTCCGAGCGGGGTTATTGAGGGATGGGTCTCTACGACAGCGTGGCCGAGCGGCTGGCCTTCATGAAGAAGATGACTCCGGCGGAGCTGAAGAAGCTCGGCTCGGCGCGGCTGTCGGACATCGTCCTCCAGGAGGTGGCGCGCTCGCGTGTGCGCATCACGACCCTGGAGAAGCGCTACCCGCAGGCGGCGCCGCGGGAGCTGGCCCAGCGCATCGTGGACGAAAAGAAGAACCTCGCCAGCATGGTGGGCGGAGTGAGCGGGGTGTTCGGGCTGGTGGCGTTGCCGGCGGACCTGCTCTTCATGGCGTACCTGCAAATCATCCTGCTCACGGACGTGGCCACCCTCTACAAGGTGAACCTCAAGACGGAGCGGGCGCGCGGGGAGATGCTGGACTTGTTCGGCTACGCCAACGGCCTGGGCCCGCTGCCTCGCGCGGGTCCCAAGGTGTTGGGAAAGCTGGCCGCCATGCTGTTGGAGAAGGGCGGCATGCAGACGCTGGGGCGCGCCATGCCGCTGGTGGCCGCGCCCGTCACCGCCTACTTCAACAACCAGCACATCCAGATGGTGGGCGAGCAGGCCGTGCGCTTCTACGAGGGCTTCGACAAGGCCCACGCCAAGGCGAAGGCCCAGCGCAAGAAGGCCAGCGGCGCCTGACGGACGGCGCCCCGCACATTTCTTTCGGTGGGTCCGATATGCCTTCCGCGCCGGACCGTTGATCGCCCAGGCGGGGCCTTTGCCCCCTTGGAAGACGGGCGGTCATCGGGACTCCTCGGTCGGAGGGACGACGACGCCCGAGAGACGGAGGCGACCAGGATGTCCGAGCTCTCGGCGGAAGTGCGGGTGCAGGTGGCGCGGTTGAGGAATCTGCTCATCGACGTAGCGCGCTGCGGTGCGTTGGGCAGTCCCCTGGGTGCCCTACCCCATACCGAGCTGGACCCGATGGAGGTCCAGGCCGTCTGGTGGCTGAAGGCGGAGAGCCTCCTTCCCGTCAACGTCCTCGCGGAGCGGCTGGGCGGCATCGCCCCGCCCCGGCTGAGCCGGCTGCTGGACCGGCTGGAGGCCGCGCAGCTCGTCCAGCGCGAGCGCTCCGTGCGGCATGACCGGCGGCGCGTTCGGGTGAGGCTCACGGAGCAGGGCCGCGCCCTCGCGGAGCAGGCGGACGCAGTGGTCCAGGAGCGCATGGCCCGGCTGCTGTTGCCCTTGGAAGGCGAGCAGCGCAGCGCGCTGATGGATCTGCTGGAGGGGTGGGTGGAGGCCCTGGGCGGAAAGAACCGCGCGCCGGAGCTGACCACCGAAGGGGGCGAGACGGACGCCCCGGTGGCCGATGAGCTGGAGCCCGCCGCGGCGCCCAGGCGTACTCACACGGAGCTGATGGCCATCACCGCCAACGCGGCCTGACGTGTGCGGCCCAGGCCCTGCTCGTGGCCATCGCCGCGAGCGGGGTCTCTCCTAAAGCTGGACGCGAACCTCGCCCCCTCGCCGGCAGGCCTCGGCGACTTCCCCTGTCCAGGGCGCGTATCCCTCCGCCTCCACCTCCAGGTGAAGGCCGAACGGCCTCACGCGCCCCAACCGCCAACGTCCCTGCGCATCCGTGAGTCCCCACGCGGGAGGCAGTGAGCTCACGTCACTTGATGCGGTGACTCGCGCGCCGAACACCGGCTTGCGCCCATCCGTGACGAGCACCTCGCAATCGTTCCCCTCCATGTCCACCTGGAAGGTGACGGTGCCGTCCACCCTGTCCTCACCCATGTCCGCGGCGGTGCTGGCGTAGACCTCATGAACAGAGAAGGACACCAGCAATCGATAGCGCCCCGGCTCCAGAATGGACACGGCCATCCCATCCTCCTCCTGGATGTATGCGCCGGAGGAGGCCAACTCCCACTGCTTCTCGTGGTGCCACCGCTGGAGAACGAACACGGGATAGGGCTTCTGGGTCCGTGCCTCTATCTGTGCCCGCATGGCGCCATCCATGCGCAGCACGAGCCACCGGTAGGCCTTCACGCGCCACGTCACCTCTGCGTCCCGCACACCCGGCTCGGGCCTGAAATCGAAAGCCTGTTCCGTCGCGGCCACCGGACGTCTGGAAACTGGCGATGCCACCTCGACGCGGAAGCGGGACGGCTCCCAGGACGGCAACCCCGACACGACAAAGCGCCCATCCTGCGCGAGCGGGATTTCCACGTCCCCCGGCCCCAGGAGCCTCGCGCCCTCCGGTGGACGGAACGTTCCTTCCAGCTCCAGCTTCCCCCGCAGCGTCACCGCCTCACCCACGCCATCGGGAAAGAGCGAACCCACGTCCAGCACCGCCGGCTCCACACGCCCCTCGCGCAGAGGCACCTCCACCCACGCGCTTTCCCTTCCCGCCGCGCTCCGGAGTACCAGCCCCACCGCGGGGTCCGTGGGCAAGGGCAGCAACTCCAGCGACTTCCCCACGGGAAGTGGAAGCGCCGTACCGTCCGCGAGCGCGGAGGCGATGTCCGGCGCGGCATGCCGAATCACGGGCAACAGTTCGCTCGCGCGCTCCGCGTCGCGAGCGTCCCGGGATACACCACGCACCACACGAAGTGAGAACGGGCCATGCTCGGGTCGCGCTCCCGCGAGCCGCACCCGCACACCGGTAGGCGCCCGGGCAGACAGCACGGCCTCCACGATGCCCGTGGTGGCCCCCTCCTCGGGCACCACGTCGCCCAGCCAGAACGTTCCATCCGCTGCCCAGGCCACCACCCGGTAGAGCGGTGCCACTGGCACGAGCATCGGTCCCAACGTCCCCCCCGTCGCGGACGGCGTCACCTCCACGGGCCGCCACTCTGACACGTTGGCCAGGCCCTCCAGCCGCTCAGGCCCGGCGCCCTCGCGCCCCTCGCGCTTCGACACTTCCCACACGTGCCGGTCCGCGTCGGAGATGGAGTCCACGCCCACGCGGGCCTCTCCCTGGAAGGGCACATCCCCTTGCAGCACCACGCGCAGACCCAGTCCCTCTGAGTGCGAGGGCGCCGGCGCCACGGGCGGCGGCGGACTCACGGGGGTTGGGGCTTCCGTGCGTACAACGGGGGCGCGCGCGGGCGTCACCGGCGCGGCGACGTCCACGGGCCACAGCCACCACAGCGCGAGCGCGGCCAACACCAGCGCGGCGCCCCCCACACCCCATGCGCGACGTTTCAAGGTCTCAATCCGTATCGCTGGTGGAATACAGCGTCAGGTAGATGGGCGCGTGGTCCGCCAAGCGGGTGACGAAGTCCCGCGTGTTCCCGATGTAGTCGCGCCCCGCCGAGGAGAACTCCGTCACGTATTCGGGCTGCATCCAGAAGTGGTCATAGGCATTCACGTAGCCACCGCTGAGGTTGATGGTGGTGGCCACGTTCAGTTTGCATTCCACCGTGGGAGACAGCGCCACCAGGTTCGCCCAGGACGCCGTCGTGCACGCCATGTTGTGGTCCCCCACCAGGATGACGTCCTGGTCGGTGCGGCTGGCGTCCTGCACCGACTTGAACACCGCGCCAATCTGTTTCACCTCGGCGTCGCGGTCGGAGGGATTGCCCCAGACGGTGTGCCAGTTGATGAACGTGTAGTCCGCGCCCGTGGGCGTGTGCCGCACGCGGACGATTTGCGGCTCGCGCTCGAACGTGTCGCCGGTGTCCTCGTACACACTGGATGACAGCAGTGACACCGTGTCCTCCCGGTACAACACCGCGTAGATTTCCTTGTACGATGAGCGCCCGATGAGCGGCGTCTGCGCATAGCGCCACTTCACGCCGGAGACCGCGTTGAGCTCCGCCACGATGGCCGGAACCACGCTGGCATTCATCACCTCCTGCAGGAACACCAGGTCACAGCCGTTGTTGGAATTACTGTTCGCGCCGTACTGCCGCCAGATCTGCTCCGCGTCCTCGCGATACGTCTGCTCCGCGGTCCACCCCTCGTGACGCAGGTTCCAGCTGACGACGCGCAGATACGAGCCCGCCTGGGCCCACGTAGGAACAGCCAGGACGGCCAGCACCACCACGCGCAACAAGAAGGACGGAAATCCCATGGAGTGACCTCGGCGTGAGAGGGGCGGCCATGCGGGGCCGCCGCACGCGCGGACCGAGCGCGTGCAACGGTCCTAGTGGATGAGGTTCGTGACCGGCAACCCACTCTCCTGAAAAACAAGAAATGCAGGGTCTTTCAAGACCCACTCACGGCGCGATTCACCCTCCGCGCACGTCCACACGCCACCGCTCCGCCCAGCAAATGCAACTTGATTGCATGTGATTCACGATGTCACATTATCGCGGGCGTTCCTGGAATGGGGACCTGGCTGGGACGGCAGAGCTCTGTCCTGCCGCGAAGGAGGACGCGTCATCGTGAGCCGACTCATCTGGAGCATGGGATTCGCGGGACTGGCGCTGGCCTGCGCCGTCGCGAACTGGCTTCACCGGCCGGTGGAGCTTCCGTACCAGGCCGCGGAGCCCGAGGCTTCCACCCCGCTCGCCCAGGCCCCCACACCGCGGCCGCGCTCCGTCGCGCCCGGGCCTTCCACGCCTGTCGCCCCGGCGCAGCCGGACGCTCGCCCCATCACCAGGCCCACCTCGGCGTCCGAAGCAGAGCGCTCCGCACGCTCCCGGCGCACGCCCCCTGCCCAGCGCCTGCGGCTGGTGACGGCCCTGCGCGGCACGCACCCCTCGCCTGAAGCCCGCCGCGACGCGGTGCTGGCGGAGCTGACGGCCTCCGGCGAAAGCCACGAGCCCTGGACGGCGCAGGCCCGGGCGGCGCTGGCGAAGTGGCATGCCCAGGTGGAGGCCGACGTGCTGCCCGTCCAGGCCGAGCCGCCTCGATGCTTCGCGGCCGGCTGCGTCGCGCGCGTCACCTTCCCGGACAGCGACTCATTCCAGGAGTCCTTCCGCCGCACCGCAGACCTGCGGCTCGGCGAGGGCACCACGCACATGCAACTGCCCCCTGAGCGCCGGGCGTCGGGCGAGGTCGTGGCCGCGTGGCTCGTCCTGCGTCCCGCCACGCCCTGAACACACACCCCTGTCACCCCGCAGTACCCCTCCAAGGAGCAACCACCATGAAGCTGGAGTTCCCCTTCAAGCAGTCCCTGCTCGCCACCAGCGTGGCCGTCCTGCTCGTCGGCTGCGGCACCGCCGTCGAGGAGGAGTCCCCCGTGGCTCCCGAAGCCGCCGAGCTGGAGAGCAGCGAGGATGCCCTGTTCAGCATGCTCCCCGCCTGCGAGGAGCCCGAGGAGCTGGAGCACGTCGTGGAGCACGCGTGCTACCACGCCGAATACGGCCCCTTCGAGCCCGTCACCGCCGCCGCCCTGGGCGCGCCCGTCCTGGTGGATGTCAGCCAGGCCCACACCGCCTACCAGGTCACCCTGCCGCAGCGCTCGCCGTTCAACTACGCCGGCCGCGTCTCGTTCCTCCCGGACGAGTCGGGTGAGTTCGCCTTCATCCTGTCGCGTCAGCGTGGCCTGCGCATCTTCGAGGCCGCCACCGGCACCGAGGTGGCGCGCGAGTGCCGCTACACCGTCCCCACCGAGGTCTGCTCCAGCCTGAAGACGGCCTACATCGCGGACCTCGAGGCCGACACCGAGTACCACCTGGAGTTCCGCTCCATCCTCCCCTCCAACGCCGCCTTCACCCTCATCGTCGAGGAGGCGGGTCACCACCACTGACCTGACCCGCGGAGCGTCTTGAAGGCCCACGGAGGGAGCTTCCTCCTCCCGCCGTGGGCCTTCGTCCGTGCACACTCTGGAACAATTGCACCTTAGTTGCATTTGAATCCAGGAAACACATATGAAGCACCTCATGCGCCCGACCCTCCGAGTCCTCTTCCTGACCGCGTGTGCCGCGGCGGCCGTCGCCTGTGGTGGTGACGACGACCCCGCCCCCATCGAGCCCGGCGACTCCTGCGAGCCCAACGGCCACATCCACCGGGAGCCCTCGGGCGACTGGTGCCACTGCAACAAGGGTTATGTGGCCGCCGATGATGGCCTGGCCTGCGTGCCGGACCCGAACCACGTCCCTGGCGACGGCTTCGACTTCGGTGACGACGGCGAGCACGCATGCTGGCACGTGACGAACGGTCCCTTCGTCACCGTCAACGCCACCACCGCCCGTCATCCCCGCGTGGACGACTTCCACACCTACTACACGGTGAAGCTCCTCCCGGAGAACAGCCAGTACGTGGGGACGTTCAGCTACAAGGCCTTCGCCACCGGCAACTTCGTCGTCTACCTGAGCAGCCCGGACGTGCCCGTCACCCTCACCGAGACGGCCATCAGCACCACCGTGCCCCAGGCCGGCGCCCAGGCCACCGGCGGCTTCTGTGACGGTCTGAAGCACATGGTCGGCTACGAACTGACGGACCGCGTCCAGTACACGCTCCAGCTCGGCCCCACGTCACTGCCCGAACTCAACATGGTCATCGAGCACGTGCAGTAACCCATCCGGGACGAACCGACCTCCCGCATTATTGCAATTAAATTGCATTTGCATCATGGATGGAGACTGCCGGTGCCCGCGACTTGCGGGGCCCGGCTCACGAAAGGAAGCCTCATCATGAAGCTGACCCAGCGGCCCCTTTGCAGTGCATTCCTCGGCCTGGTGCTGGCCGCCTGCGGCCCCATGGACGACACAGGGCAGGACTTCACGTCGGAGCAGGAGCAGCCCCTGGAGGCCACCTGCGCCAGCGTGGACAACACGGCCATGACGACGCACGCGTGCGCCCATGCGTCCAACCCTGGCGACAACGTGAACGTGAATGGCGTCACGGGGGCGCCCGACATCAGCACTCAGCACAAGCACTACACCGTGACGCTGTCCGGCAGCGGCACGGGCAAGGTGACGTACATCCCCGTGGCCAGGGCCTCGGCGGGCTCCACCGTGGAGTCCGTCGCGTTCTACGCCACGCAGAACGTCACCATCACCGCCGTGGACAAGAGCGTCACGCCCAACGTCACGCTGACCGCGCTGGTCAGCACCAACGGCATCACCGAGGACACCTGCACGCTGCACCACGCACGGGTGTTCGACCTCACGGTCGGCCACACCTACGAGCTGAACATCACCGCGCCCACCACCTCGGTCGGCATGGTGCCCGAGTACCTGTATGACAACCGCGGCCGCTACTACCGGGACGCGGACGGAGATGGCTACGGCGCCAACAGCCCGCTCTACCGCTTCGCGTGTGAGGCGCCCGCGGGCTACGTCACCCAACGCTTCGACTGCGACGACACCAACCCCGCCATCTTCAACTGCTAGCCCGTCACCCACGGGGTGACCTGGGCATCACCGCAGCCCCTCCACCGGGGCGCCCCGCTCACCTCGGGGGGCGCTCCGGCCCTTCTCCCCGCCCCACCTCACCAAGGCCCTCCGATGCGAACCGTCGCCACCACCACTTTGCTCGCCACGTGCGCCCTGCTGGCTCTGGCCGGCTGTGACAACGACGACCCCGTCCCTCCGACGCCGGACGCGGGCACCCGTCCGGATGCAGGGACCGAACCTGATGCCGGAACACAGCCCGACGCGGGTTCGGTCCAGGGCCCCACGGTCATCGGCTCCACGCCCTCGGAGGGAGAGACGAACGTCCTGCCCGTGGAGCTGTTCAAGGCGGATGCGACGACCACCGGGGTGCGCAAGCTCGTCACGCTCACCTTCGACACGCCCATGGACACCACGGCGGCGGATGTCACGCTCGTTGACCGGACGACGCCGGCCAATGCCCCTCGCACGCTGACGGGCACCTGGACCGAGGATGGCCTGACGCTCTCGGTCGCCATCCCCCGGCCCGAATCCGACCTGCCGCCGCTGGAGGAGGAGACGGCGTACACCCTGGAGCTCGGCGCGCTGCGCGGCGCGGAGGGCCACGCGGTGGACACGTCGCATGCGGGACTCGGTGATGGGCGGCTGGACTTCACCACCGGCCGGCGCGACGGCACCACCGAACACGCCTGCGCCCACGCACTGCTGGAGAGCCCGGTGCCCGTCACCGCGAGCGCCTCCCCCACCATCTACCCCGCGACGGATACCTCCCACGAGTTCTACGGCCTGACGCTCCCCGCCAGCGGCACGTCCTTCCTGGGCTACACGGAAGTCGTGTCGGGAGAGAGCCGGGACGAGCCCGTCATCCTGTACCTCAACCACCCCATCCCGGTGGCGGTGCACGACACGACGGAAGGCGAGGACGCTATCGCCACCGCGCTGGAGCCCGCCCGGCCCGTCTGCCTGCCCGCCATCACCCACACGCTGAAGTTCACCGCGCCCGGCGGCGACCGCTTCCTCCGGCTCACCTTCGGCCCGACGGAGCGGGAGACGTTCACCTTCGTCTTCGAACGCTACTGAGTCAGCGCTCGGTGGCGGGGTGCAGCGCCGCTCCCCGCCCCGCGCGCAGCAGGTGCAGCGCAATCCCCACGCCCATGACACTCACCGCCGCCACGTAGTGCGCGGGCGCCAGGGGCGACGCCTTCATCATCAAGGTGACGACCAACGGGGTGAGCCCGCCGAAGATGGCGTAGGCCATGTTGTACGAGAAGGAGAGCCCCGAGAAGCGCACCGCCGCGGGGAAGGCGCGCACGATGCTGGTGGGGACCACGCCCACCACGCCGACGCAGAAGCCCGCCAGCGCGGACAGCGGCACCAGCGCCTCCGGCGACGACGCGCCCAGGTACAGCGCATACGTCGCCGAGAGCATCAACGCACAGCCCAGCCCCAGCGACGGCCCCACGCCCACGCGGTCCGCGAGCAGGCCATACGCCACGCAGCCGAACGTGAGGCTCAGCGTGGCCACGCTGCTGGCGACCAGCGCTTGCGTGGCGGTGATTGCGTGCAGGGTCTGCATCAACGTGGGCGTCATCAGGATGACCACCACGATGCCGGCGGTGAGCACCCAGGTGAGCAGCATGGACATCACCACGGTGCCACCGTGGCCTCGCAACACGGCTTTGAGCGGCAGCTCCCGCACCAGCGCCTTGCGCCGCCGCAGCTCCTCGAAGACGGGCGTCTCCGCCAGCCAGCGGCGCAGGAACACTGCCAGGAAGCCGAACACGCCGCCGATGAGGAAGGGGGCTCGCCAGCCGTAGGCGTTCACCTGCTCGGGGCCCAGCAGTGAGTTCACCGCCGTGGCCACCAGCGAGCCCAGCAGGATTCCGAACGTGAGGCCCGCGGTGAGCGTTCCGCACGCCAGCCCCACCCTGCGCGTGGGCACGTGCTCCGACACGAAGACCCAGGCCCCCGGGACTTCACCGCCCACCGCCGCGCCCTGCACCGCGCGAAGCAGGAGCAGCGCCAGGGGCGCCGCGTAGCCCGCGGTCTCATAGGTGGGTAGCAGGCCAATCAGCAGCGTGGGCACCGACATCATGAACACGCTCAACGTGAACATGCGCTTGCGGCCCGCCCGGTCTCCGAAGTGGGCCATGACGATGCCGCCCAGCGGGCGCGCCAGGTAGCCTGCGGCGAACAGTCCGAAGGCCTGCAGCTGTCGCAGCCACTCCGGCGTATCGGGCGGGAAGAAGAGCTCGCCGATGACCTTGGTGAAGAAGACGAAGATGATGAAGTCGTAGAACTCCAGCGCGCCCCCCAGCGCCGCCAGCGTGAGCGTCCGGGCGTCGTCACGGGTCAATGGCCGCTGCGGAAGGTCCTGCGAGGCTGGAAGGGAGGACATGGCGGGTCGGTGTTCGATGAAACCATGGACCGCGCAGCCGCGCTCACTCCGCCCGCTTGCGGCGGCGTGACACGATGCGGCTCAAGGCCACCTCGGTGATCCCCAGGTAGGCCGCGACGTCCCGCTGAGGGACACGCCCGTGCAGGTGGGGATGTTCCTGCCAGAAGCGCTCCAGGCGCTCCTCCGCGGACAGGTCGAGGAACTCCTGCTCGCGGCGCTCCTTCAGGATGTAGTGACGCTCCGCCACCCGCCGGGCGAGCTGGGCCCAGCAGGGATGGCTGGCCTCCAGCGATTGAAGGTCATGCGCCTGGAATGCCAGCACGCGGCCCGGCTCCAGCGCCTCGATGGCCGTCATGGAGGGTTGACCCTGCAACATCTCCGCGTAGGCGCCAATGAACTCACCTTCGGCGCGGAAGGCCTTGATGGACTCCTCGCCCCGAGCGGAGACGCGCACCGCGCGGAAGACGCCCTGGAGCACCAGCCCGAAGCGGTCCGCGGAGTCGCCCGGCCGCAGGAAGAGCGCCCGCTTGTCCAGCGCCTGCTCCCGCGCCAACGCTTCCGCCTTCAGCCATTCGCTGGCGGGAAGCGGCGCGAGCGCGGTGATGTGCTCGAAGAGCTTCGGGTATCTCAAGCGGAAGGCACCTGGGCTTAACCCAGGTTAAGGCGGCCTTCCTCCGGGCGCCATACACCGGCGGCATGAGCATCAACGTCTACGCCGTGGCCACGCCCTTCGTCATCGTCCTGGCGCTGGGGGAATTCGCTTACTGCGTCATCCGGCGCAACGGGTACTACGCCTTCCAGGACTCCATCGCGAGCATGGGCACCGCGGTGCTCAACCAGTGCGTCAACGTGGCGGTGGCGCTGCTGGTGCTCCCGCTCTTCATCCAACTGGGGCAGTTCGCGCCCTGGCAGTTGGGTGCGTCCTCGCCGCTGGAGCTGGTGGCGCTCTTCCTGGGCGTGGACTTCCTCTTCTACTGGTTCCATCGCTTCGGGCACCGCACCAACATCGGCTGGGCCGCCCATTCGCCGCACCACTCCACCGAGGAACTCAACTACGCGGTGGCCCTGCGCGCGAGCGTGACGCAGCGCCTCTTCTCGTTCCTTTTCTACTGGCCGCTGGTGCTGGTGGGCTTCCCGCCCGAGGCCGTGCTGGCCATGGTGGCCTTCCACCTGGTGCTCCAGTTCATCCCCCACACGCGCGTCATCCCGAAGATGCCCCGGTGGATTGAGTCCTGGCTCAACACGCCGTCGCACCACCGCGTCCACCACGCGCGCAATGACGTCTACATCGACAAGAACTACGCGGGCTTCCTCATCATCTGGGACAAGCTGTTCGGCACCTTCGAGGAGGAGAAGGAGGCGTGCTCCTACGGCCTCACCTCCCCGCCCAACACCTGGGACCCCACCGTCATCAACTTCCAGGCATGGGGGAAGCTGGTCAGCGACGCGGTGGCCACCAAGAGCCACTGGGACCGGCTGCGCATCTGGGTGATGCCCACCGGCTGGCGGCCCGCGGACCTGCCGCCGCGCGCCTCCGTGGGCTGGCAAAAGGACGGCGTGGAGCTGAAGTTCCAGTCCACCGAGCTACCCGGCGCCCGGGGCTACCTCGTGTTCCAGTTGCTGGCGGCGATGCCCTTCATGCTGCTGGTGAGCCACCACGCCTCGCCGCTGTCCGGCTGGCAGAAGCTGGTGCTCAGCCTGCTCTTCTGGGCCATGGCCACCGCGTGGAGCGGGATGCTGGAGTCACGGCGCTGGAGCCTTCCGCTGGAGCTGGGGCGGGTGCTCGCCATGGGGGCAGCGGTGACATGGTGGCTGATACACGCCTCCGCGCCGCAGAGCTGGACCGCGTTGTGCGCGGCGTGGATGGGCGTGTCGCTCGTCTGGCTGGTGGTGGTGCGCGGCGCCAGCCAGGGCGCCACGCCCGTGCCGCAGGGTTCGCGCTGAACACGCGTCAGGCGGGCTCCCACGTCCCGGCGAAGGCCGTGTAGCGGCGCACGTTGAGCGTCAGCGCCCGGTACACCTGCGTGTCGGGCGTCAGGTCCACCACCCCGCCGCCCTCGGGCACCGTCACGCGGTCGAAGTGCGCGCCATCGAACCAGCGGTGGGGCTGCACCTCCACGACGAAGCGGCCGCCCTCATCGAGCTCCGCCGCGATGGGCACGAAGTCCACGCGTTGCAGCTCGACGGGCGGAGGGAAGTCCAGGGCCATCCGGAACGGGACGTGCGTCTCCTGCCGGGAGGCGGTTCCTTCCAGAATCATCGACCGGCCTCCCAGCGCCGCCCCTTCCGCGCCCAGGGCCCGGGACGGCGGCTGGAGCAGCAGCGAGAAGGAGCGCGCCAGCCCGGCGATGCCCGGCGAGCGCCCCAGCTCCCGCACCTCGCCCGCCTCCTCCAGCAGGTCGAACACCACCTCACGGTCCCACTCGCCCAGCACCGTGCCGCCGGAGAAGAAGTGCCCGTCGTGGGCGTGCGCGGTGGGCAGCAACCACTGTCCCAGCCGTTGCAGGACGCGCGGCGCCGAGGCCGTGGGCTCCAGCGGCGAGGCATTCTCGAAGATGTAGATGGGCCCCAGCACCATCACCCCGGACGAAAGGCGGATGCGCCAGCCCGTGTCGGTGGTGAACTCGCCGGGCGATTCCTCCCCGGGTGCCTTCGCGGTGCGCAGGCCCATGCGGAAGATGACGCCGCGGCCTCCCGTGCCGGAGAGACCACACGCGGACGCGCCTCCCACGAGCGCGGTGCCCAACATCCACGTGAAGGCGCGGCGGGTGGTGTGCAGCGGGGACGTCATGGCGAGTCCTCCTGGAGGTCCAGGTGCAGGGTGAGCGTGCCCATGAAGGTGCGGGGCGCGCCCGCGGTGAAGTGACGGGTGGCCATCAGCGATGGGGGCGCATCCGGACCGCGGAAGTTGGACACGTAGTTGAACTCCGACTCGCGCCAGCGCGTGTCGAGCAGGTTCTCCACCGACAGGCCCACCTCCACCGCCTTCCACCGGGCCCGTGTGCCCACGTCGAACAGGAAGATGGGCGCGCTGTAGCGGTCCAGCGGCAGGGGCCGGGGGCCGATGGCGCTGTGTCCCAGGGCCACGTTCCAGTCCACCTGCTGACCCGCTACGAGGGTGGTGCCTCGCAGCGACGCATCCACGCGGCCCAGCAACTCCGGGATGTAGGGCATCACCGTCCCGTCCCACAGCTTCCACGCCGAGGCCCCGGACACCGGCAGCGTGGCGCGCGCCCAGGCCAGCGAGGCCTGGATGTCCACCTGGTCCCGCAGCGTCCCGCGCGCGCTGACGAAGGCGCCCAACCGCTGCGATGCGCCCACCGGCTGGTTGCGGCCCACCGTCTCGTCGAACACGAAGTCCTGCGACACGCGCGTGGCGAAGAAGGCGCCGCGTGCCTCCAGCGCCAGCGGCCCGTCCAGCCGCCAGCCCAGCCCCGTCTCACCCGAGGCCACGCGGGCGTAGGGCGCCAGCTCCGCGTCGGACAGCGCGGCGGCGTCGCTGGAGCGCGCGCCCAGACCCGCGCTGGTGAGCCAGGTGAGGCGAGGCGTCAGGCGAATCTCGGCGGAGGCACGAGGGCTGGCGAAGAAGCCGTAGGCCTCCAGGGACTCGTCGGGGAGGCGGGGACCATCGCGGTCCTCGGTGGGCCGGTTGTGGTCGTCCACGCCGAAGAGGAAGGTGTCCAGGCGCACGCCGCCGCGCAGGGTGAGCCACGACACGGGGGCAGCTCGCAACGAGGCGTAGGCCCCGAGGTTCGTGGTGCGGACCTGGTTGTCGAAGACGGTGGCGTAGGGCACACCACCGCTGTCCCTCAGCCGGCGCGAGCGCGTGCGCACGTCGTCGTAACGGGCCACGTAGCCGAGCTCCAGTGGCTGCGGCTGTCCTAACAGCGTCAGTCCCGGGGTGTAGCGGCCCCGCAGGCCCATGGTGGAGCCGCGGTAGTACCCTTCCGTGTTGTCACCGCGCTGGCGCTCTCCGTCCGGTGGGGTGGTGTCCAGCAGGAAGCCCGTGAAGTTGTCGCGGATGCGCGTCTGCCGCAGGATGACGTAGCCCTGCTGGACGAAGCGCCCGCCGCGCTTCAGCCGTGACTGGAGTTCAGCGGAGAGGATGTGGCGCTGCCCCGCCCCGCCCTGGTTGGGGTCGTAGGAACAGAAGAACTGCGAGTCCGAATCTGGAGCGCACGGCATCCGGGAGTCCACCACGTCCGTCTCCCGCACCACGCCCGGCGATGCGAAGCGCGAGCCATAGCTGGTGCCGAACAAGCGCAGCCGTGACTCGTCGCCGACGCGCAGCTCCACCTGCGCCATGATGCCCGCGTTGGCGTAGGAGCGGTTGGGGCCGAAGCCGTGGCCCTGACGCAGCAGCAGTCCCACGAAGGTGGCTTCACTGGCCTCTGGCGGCCCCCAGAGCAGGGACAGCCGCCGCGCGGCGTAGCTGCCCGTGGAGAGGGACGCGGTGAGTCCGCGCCGCGCCAGCCCCAGCTGGTACTCCACCGTGCCCGCCACGCCGAAGTCGCCTTGGGATGGGTCATAGGGCCCCTCGGTGACGCGCAGCGACTCCACCAGCTCTGGGATGATGAAATACGTGTCCGCGTAGCCGTGACCGTGCGCGTGGGACACCTCGTTGAGCGGGACGCCGTTGAGGCGCAGCTCCACGTCCTTGCCCTCTCCCGCGTCGAAGCCTCGGATGTAGATGCTCTCCGCGTGGCCCTCGCCGCCGTGGTTGGCCAGCATGACGCCGGGCGCCAGCAACATCAGGTCCGACGCGGAGCGACGCGGCACGTCCGCGAGCTGTCCCACCGGAATGTGGAAGTCGCCCACGGCGACCGGCGGCGGTGCCTGGGAGGCGCCACGAACCGTGGTGGAGAAGAATGGTGGCTGCTGCGCCACGGGCCCGAGAAGCGCCGAGTGCTCCGTTCCAGAGGCGCCCCGGCTCGTCCCCGCCGACGCGGCTTGCGGGCTTTCCGTCCCCGACGAGGCGCCACCTGGGGCACGCGCATCTCCCGAACCGTGCGCCGCCGCCACGCCCGGAGGCGCATCCGCCCCGTCATGTCCGGAAGCCACGGGCTCGATGTGGTGGCCATGCACCGGCGGCACGAAGGTGACGGGCACATCCACCCGCACGTCGATGGCTTCTTCGCCGCGCCGTGCCGGTTGGAAGCGCCAGCGCAGCGCGGCACTCATCGCGGCGCGATCAAACGCCACGCCAGCGGACTGCCGCACCTCCACCTGGGACACCTCGCCCATGCGGTCGATGGTGAGCCGCAGCAGGACGGTGGCGGGCACCTCGGGCGGAGGCACCTCCGTGGGCAGCACGGGCCCAGGCGCATCCAGCGGAACGGGTGGCGTCACAGGCAACTCGCCCGTGGCGCTCAGCACGCAGAGCACCAGAGTCGGAATCCACACGGGTGATGACCTCACTAGGTTCCGGAGCGGCCCGCCCTGGGGCGGAACTCATGCATCCGGGTTGCATCCACACCCCAGATACACCACGACCTGATTGACTCGCAACCATGTTGCAATTAACCATCTATTGCATGAACACGGAGCGGCGGAAGTCCCGGAAGTGGTGGTGCGCGACCCTGGTGGTGTGGGGCCTGGCGGGCACGGCCTGTGACAACGTGGCCACGGGCGACGTCCAGGTCTCGATGAGTGGGGGTGATGGCACGCAGCGTGGACTCCCGGACACGCTCTTCCAGGATGGCTGGTCCATCCAGTTCACCCGCTACCTGGTGTCGCTGGGCGACGTCACCCTCACCTCCGCTTCTGGCGAAACCCACCGCAGCAGCCGCCACGTGCTGGTGGACGTGCAGAAAGGCGACATCCCCCTGGTGGAATTGACGGGCGTTCCGGCGGGCCGCTGGGACGTGGGCTTCCGGGTGAGCCCGCCCGAAGCCCGCACCGAGCTGGCGGACGGACAGGTCTCCGCGGAGGACCTCGCGATGATGCGCGAGCGTGGCTTCAGCTATTTCGTGGAAGGCCACGCGACGAAGCAGGGCGAGCCCGTGCTGCGCTTCCGCATGGGCTTCCCCGTCAACGCACTGATGAACAACTGCATCAACGGCGCGGACGGAACGCAGGGCATCATCGTCCCCGAGGGCTCCGTGGCCCGGCCCGAGGTCACCATCCACGCCGAGCACATGTTCTACGACCGGCTGGGCACGCACCGGGGCGTGCAGTTGCGCTTCGAGGCCATCGCCGCCACCGCGGGCGAGGACCACGTCATCACCCCCGGGGGGCTCGCCACGCAGGAGCTCACCGACCTCCGGGGCCGCGACGGCAACGAGCTGCGCGACGCCCAGGGCCAGCCCGTCATCTACCAGCCTGGCGCGTTCGACGTGCGCACGCTCCAGGAGTTCATCACCCAGAGCGTGGTGGATCAGGCCCACCTCAACGGCGGCGGCGTCTGCACCGTGGTGAAGTGACGGCGTGTCACGCCGTCATGGGCGCGGGAGAGGTCCCCGCGTCGCTCGCGCCGCCGGCAGGCAGCCGCGCGTCCGCCCGCCGGGGCAGGCAGAGCCGGAAGGTCGTGCCATCGGCTTCCGAGGAACGGACGGTCAGCCGCCCCCGGTGCGCCTCCACGACGGCCCGGGCGATGTAGAGCCCCAGGCCCAGGCTGGTGCGGGCCCGCTCACGCGAGTCCTCGCCCCGTTGGAAGGGCTCGAACAGGTGCGGCAGCAGCGAGGGAGGAATGGGCGCGCCCTCGTTGTGGACCTCCAGGAAGACGGCGTCCGGCTTCTCCCAGGTGGCAAGGCAGACGGCGGACGGCTCCGGGCTGTACTTCAAGGCGTTGTCCAACAGGTTGGCCACCACCTGCCCCATGCGCTCCAGGTCCCAGACGCCGTGCAGACTGTCGCGTGAGAAGTCGCACCGGATGGTGCGGCCCGGCCTGGCCACCTGCAGCTCGTCCACCACCTCGCGGCACAGCTCGTTGAGGTCGCCCGCCCGAGGTATGACGGGGATGCCGCCCCCCAGCCGCGAGCGGGTGAAGTCCGTGAGCAGGTCCACGATGTGCTGGATGCGCTCGCCGCTGCGCGCCACTCGCTCGAACGCCTTCTGCTGCGCCGGCTCCAACGCGCCACTGGCGAGCTGACTCTTCGCCGTCGTCAACACGACGGAGAGGGGCGTGCGGATGTCGTGGCCGACGATGCCCATGAGCTGCTGCTCCAGTTCGGAGGCCCGCTGCGCCGCTTCCTCGGACCGGCGCCGCTCCGCGAGCTCCACCGCCTGCCGCTTCACCTCCTCGCCGCGCAGGTACAGCGCCACGAAGACCTGCACCTTGGCGCGCAGGATGTCCGGGTCCACGGGCTTGAGCAGGTAGTCCACCGCCCCCTGGGCATAGCCCCGGGTGACGAAGGCCGCCTCGCGGCTCAACGCCGTGATGAAGAGGATGGGCAGGTAGCGCGTGCGCTCACGCGCCCGGATGAGATGCGCCGTCTCCAACCCATTCAGCCCTGGCATCTGCACGTCCATGAGGATGCAGGCGAACTCTCCTCGCAGCAGCTCGCGCAGCGCCTCCTCGCCGGAGCGGGCCAGCACCAGCTCCTGGCCAAGCGGCTCCAGGATGGCTTCCAGGGACAGCAGGTTGGCGGGCGTGTCGTCCACCAGGAGGACGCGCGCACGCGGCGCATCCTCACCCGGGGCGTCTCGAATAACGGAAGGCGGCATCGAATCCAGGTGTGAGGTGGGAATACGCAGCCCCGCTGGCCGACCCATCCGGGCATGACCGATGCGAGCCACGCTCCAACAACACACCCCGGGGCCCTCACGTTCCAGCACCCCCGATGCACGGGCCCTGAAACGCAGCGGGTGGCCGGCGGCGAACATGCCACCGGCCCCCCACCCGGCACCTGGTAGCAGCCGTCAGGCCTGCGGCGGCTCACCGCGCTTGGCGGCGACTTCCTTGCGGACCTGCTCCATGTCCAGGGCCTTCACCTGCTTGAGCAGGTCCTCCAGCGCGGCGGCCGGCAGCGCTCCGGGCTGCTCGAACAGGAGAATCCCGTCACGAAACACCATGAGCGTGGGAATGGAGCGAATCTCGAACGCCCCGGACAGCTCCTGCTGGGCATCCGTATCAATCTTCCCGAAGACAATGTCCGGATGATTGTTCGAGGTCTGCTCGAAGATGGGTGCGAAGGCACGGCAGGGGCCGCACCACGACGCCCACCAGTCCAGGATGACGATGCCCTCTTTGGACACCGTCTCCTTGAAGTTGTCCTTGGTGATTTCGACCGCCGCCATCAGGTCCTCGCTTTCAACGAACGTCCAGGAGCTCCACCTCGAACAGCAGGGTGGAGTTGGGGGGAATAACGGGCGGGAACCCTCGCGCGCCATATCCCATCTCCGGCGGGATGGTGAGCTTGCGCACGCCGCCCACCTTCATACCGGCCACGCCCTTGTCCCAACCCTCGATGACCTGCCCGGCGCCCAGGCGGAACGTGAAGCCCTGGCCCCGGTCCCGGCTGCTATCGAACTTGGAGCCGCTGGTCAGCGTCCCCACGTAGTGCACGGTAACGGACTTGCCGGCCGTTGCCTCCGTGCCGGTGCCCACCTTCACGTCTTCCACATTCAAACCCATCCAACGCTCCTCTGACCGCGTGAAAGGACGGCACCTTAGCGCGACCTCGGCGCCCGTGCCCCCCTGGAAAGCACGGCGGCGCGGGCCCGTTCGCTACCGGGCACCGCGCCGCCGATTCAAGCTCGAACCACCTGGGGCTTCGTCTTCGCGTCAGAAGGTACCGCCGACGCTGACCGTGCCCTGGTAGCTGCCGCCTCCCTGGAAGTCATCGCCGCCCCGGTCGATGCCCGGGGCGAAGTCCTTGTCGAAGAGGAAGTTGTAGTTGGCGCGCGCGTCCACGACGAAGTGACCGACGTGGCCTCGCAGACCCACGCCCGCGGGCACGTTGCCCACGGTGTCGTCGTGGTACCCCAGGGACTCACCGCCCCGGAAGTTGTAGTCGTTGATGCCGATGCCCCCCAGCAGGTACGGCTGCCACGCCGTGGGGGTGATGCCCAGCGTCAGGACGGCCTGACCACCGTTACGCACGAGGTCCGGCCCGCTCGCGCCCGTCTCCCCGCGGCGGATGTTGTTCAGCGCGCCCGTGTAGCCCAGCTCGAGGCCCAGCACCTTGGACGGCTTGATGGACGCGCGAACGCCCGCGGTGGCACCGGGGCTGAGCTGCGGAGCCAGCGCGCCGGTGTAGCCCTCCACACCACCGCCCAGCATCACCGAGAGGCCTTTGATTTTGTTCTTGTCCTCGTGCTTCTCCACCTTCATCGGCTCGGCGCGCTCGGCCGACGGCTGGAAGTTGGAGGGAGGCGGCGTCGTGGCGATGCCGCTACCGCCCGTGCCGCCCTTCGGGGGCGGGTACGCGGACTCCGGCTCCGGGTAGACAGGCTCCGAGGAAGGCTGCCCGCTGCCGCCCGTGCCCAACGGCGGCGCCGGCGGCACCACGAGCTGCTCGCTGTCATGCGTGCCCTGGGGCGCGGCGGGAGGCGGCGTCATGGACTCCCGGCCGCTTCCGCCCATGCCCTGCTGGCCCACCGGCTCGCAGCGGACGGGCACGTTCATGTAGACCTCGCCCTGCGCGTTCGAGGGCTGCTGGCCGCTGCCGCCGAGGGCCGCGTCGTCCATGCCCTCCTGGCCACTGCCGCCCATGCCCATGCTGTCCTGCGACTGCTGACCGGAGACGCCGGGAACGGGCTCCGTCTCCAGGATGATGGTGTCGTCCTCCTGCAGCAGGTCATCACCGCCCGGGTCTTCCTGCTGTGCCTGGGCCACCATCGTGCCCTGCTGGCTCTGGCTGGTGCTGGCCTGCGGTGGCGGGCAGTCGCCGTCATCGGCAACAGCAACGCCTCCGTACATGAGCGCCGCAACGGCGCCCGCCAGAATCTTCGCTTTCATCCATGCCTCCGTCGTCGAGTGGCAGACATGAAGGTTGTTTCCCGCGCGACGTCCGGCAAGGCGCGGAGGCGGCACTCACACCTGGGGGTAATTGCCCGGGGAGCAGGCCACCGGGCGTGGAGGACTGCCCACACCTGCGCGATGCGGGCAGCGGATGGCAGCGTGCTACCCCTGCCGCATCCACTCCGTGCCGGTGACGACGGGCAGTTGCAACGCGCGCTCCCGGTCCAGGTCCAGGTTGCCGATGTGGAGCGACAGCGGTGACTGCACCCACTTGTAGATAGACTGCTGGAAGAGGCGGACGAACTTCTCCACGTAGCCGCTCAGGCGGGATGACGGCACCTCCGGGAACATGGCGGTGAGCGCCTGGAGGATTTCGGCGGGCGTCAGCTTCTCACTGCCGTACAGGTAGAAGCAGGCGTCGAGGATGGGGAAGGGCATCAACTCCTCTTCGCCCACCTGGTCATGCGCCAGCTCCGGCCCCGCGGGCTTGGCGAGCACCTTGCGGATGCCCTCGTAGCCCGTGGTGTCCTGGAGGTAGTCAAGCAGGTACATCACCACCGTCTTCGGGACGTTGGCGATGACGGCCAGCGCGCCCATGAGGTCACCCCCGATGGTGGTGTAGCCCACGGACTTCTCGCTCATGTTGCCCGTCTGCAGGAAGAGTCCGCCGCAGGAGTTGCTCCAGTTCCACATGCGCTGGGCGCGCAGGCGGGCCTGGATGTTCTGCTCGGTAATCGGCGTGACGTCCTTGCCACCCAGCATCGTCTTCGCGACGGCGCGCTCGCGCTCGAAGGCCTCGTCGATGGACACCACCTGGAAGGCCACGCCCAGCTCGCGCGCAATCGTCTCCGCCGCGTCGCGCGTGGCGTCGCTGGAGTAACGGCTGGGCATGTAGAACGCCTGGATGAGCGAACCGGGGTTCTCCGGCCGCGCGCGCTTCGCGTAGCGGTGCGCGATGAGCAGCGTCAGCAGCGAGTCCCGTCCCCCCGACAGCGCGATGCCCAGCACCTTGAAGGCGCGCGTCTTCTCGAAGTAGTCGCCCACGCCCAGGGAGAGCGCGTCGAGGATGTCCTCGCACAGCGCATCCCGCGCGGTGCGGCGCGTGTCCGGAGACGGCAGGAAGAAGCTGCGGTGGGGAGGCACCGGGAACGTCAGCGCGTCGCGCTTCGTATGCACCACCTGTGTGCAGTCCAGCACCGGCACCGCCTGGCCGCCTTGCGCCAGCCATGACTCGCGGTCCACGCGCCAGGTGGTGGCCTCGGCGCGCAGGCGCAGGGTGCGGTCCAGGTCCACCACCGCCGCCGTGTAGCCTTCCTGGAAGCGCGGCGTCTCCATGACGTGGCGGCCGTTCTGGTTGAGGAAGCCGCCGCCGTCGAAGATGAGGCCGTCGTTGCTGCCCACCGCGTTGCTGTAGGCAATGGTGCACTGGTGGTCCGCCGCGCGGGTGGCGATGAGCTCGCGCCGCGTCTCCACGAAGCCCAGCCGGAAGGGCGACGCGGACAGGTTCACCACCAGCTCCGCGCCGGAGTACGTGCGCCGCCGCATGGGGCCGTCCGCGCTCCAGATGTCCTCGCACACCTCCGGGGCCACCACGCCGAAGTCGAAGTGGAACAGGTAGTCCCCCAGCGGCACGCCCCGGTGGACCTCCGCCATGCCCGGCTGACCGCGGCCGAAGGTGCGCGCCTCGTAGAAGACGCTGTAGGTGGGCAGCTTCTCCTTGGGGACCAGGCCCAGGATGCGGCCACCGGCCACCACCGCCGCGCAGTTGAGGCGCAGGCCCTGATGGGCCACGCCCACGCCCACCACGAAGACGGTGGGCAAGGGCGCCGTCTCACGCGCGAACCGCTCCAGCTCCGGCCACTGGCGGTCCATGAAGCCCTGCCACTGCACCATGTCCTCGGCCGGGTAGCCCGCGATGAGCTGCTCCTGGAAGACGCCCAGCGTGACGCCCTCCGCCGCCATCTTCCCCGCCAACGCCAGCGCCTTGTCCGTGTTCCGGGTGAAGGACCCCACGGTGGTGTTCACACTGGCAAGCCCGAGCTTCACGAGCCGCATGGTTGCTCCCGTCCCTTTCGATGACGCGTCCGGCGCGCAGCAATGCGCGGCCCGCCGGACAAGGCAAGCGCAACCCGCTCAGTTCAAGGGGCCGGTGGGCCGCAGGGGCTGGAGCCTGCCGATGAGCGCCCCCACGTCCTCCAGCACGCCTTCCAGGCGCTTGCGCACGTCCAGCTCCGCCAGCAGTTCCTGCCGCCGCTCCGGCTCCGGGATGACGGCGGAGGCCACCACGTCCGCGAGCATGCCGCCCTGGGCCCGCGCGGCCACCGGCAGCAGGTTCTCCGCGAAGGACGGCGGGACGCGGCCGGCCAGCTCGAAGACGGCCTGCCGCAACTGCTCCTCCTCGGGGCCCTCGTAGGGCACGTCCGGCAGCACCTCCGCGAGCACCTCCCGGTAGGCCTTTTCCGTCGTCAGCTCGGACGTCATGCGGATGCGGCTCACGCCCTGGAGGAGGATGTTGTAGCGCCCCTCCTCCACCTGTTCGTCCCAGACGATGACGCCCGCGCACATCATGGGCAGCATGGGCGGCCGGCCCCCATAGTTGCCTTCCCAACCGGGCTCGAGCTGGGACAGCGCCAGGACGCGGTCGCCCGCGAGTGCGTCCCGGACGAGGGCCCGGTAGCGCGGCTCGAAGATGTGCAGCGGAATGACGGTGTGCGGGAACAGCACCGCCGACGGGAGGGGGAAGACCTTCAGCGCGCTGGCGGCACGCTCGATGCGTTCTTGAGCGGTCATGGGGGGCACCTTGCAGTGATAAGCCCGGCTCCCCCCAGCCGCATTCCTAACGCGCCCGGGAATGATACGCCCGGTCCCACCGCAAATGGGGCACGTGCGCTTCCAACCACTGGAGAGCCACGTGCGAGGCCTCGTTCTCCACGGCCCCCTGCCGGATGGATGCGGCGGACAAAGCGAGGACATGCACCGCCCCCGCGATGTCCTCCGCGTGACAGCCCTGCGCGCGCAGCCGCCAGGCCAGACTCCAAAGCGGCGGCGTGGTGCCGTGGCGCCAGAAGTGCAGCTCCAAGTCGCACCGCAGCGCTTCGGCCTCACTCCGGGCACGCGCGGCGGAAGAAGCGAGGGACACCTCCAGGCCGTCCTCTTCGAACTGGAGCACGTGCTGGACCGCGTGCGTGCACGCGACCACCTGACGCCACAAGTCCCACCCGGCCCGGGGCACGCCCACCTCGAAAGGCAGGTGGAGACAATGCCCCGGGGCCACGCCAGCGCGCGGGAAGAGCCGCGCGGGGCTCGTGTGACTGCACACCGCGTCCGTGGGGAAGCACCGCTGCATGTGCCGCCAGAACACCTGGATTTCCTCGGGCTGGACGTCCCCCTGGCGGAACCAGGCTCCCACCCGGGGCAGCGACTGGAAGAACCCCTTGAATGAATCCATTGATTTAATCATTTGATTAAACAGGTCGCGGCGTCAAGGGCGGGGGCATAGGATGGCGCGGGTGCTGCGAACCCATCCGGTGGACGTCCTCTTCGCGGGCCTGTCCCGCCGCGCCCGGCTCTTCTCCCAGGGCTGGGGTGATGAGCAGTTCCTCGAAGAGGTCGCGGCGGCCGCGCCGTTCCAGCAACGGCCTCCGCCCATCGCGCCCGAGTGGAGCGCGCCCCGGCTCCAACGCGGTCTCCAGGTCCGGGATGGCACCTTTCCGTCTCCGCTGGCCCGGCTCGACGCGGCAGCGCGCACGGCCCATGTCCGGTGGCTGAGCGCGGGGCAAGGGCCCTCACGCGGCGCCTGCGTCGTGCTCGCTGCGTCCCGTGAGGAGGGCTTCTCCCTGCGAGAGCGCATGTACGCGCCGCTCGCGCGGGAAGGCATCGACCTGTTCCTGCTGGAGAACCCCTATTACGGCCTGCGCCGTCCCGTGGGGCAGAAGGGCGGCGCGCTGCGCACCGTCAGCGACCACGTCTTGATGAACCTGGGCATGGTCGACGAGGCCCGCGCGCTGCTCGCGTGGCTGCGGAGTGAGGGCCATGCGCGCCTGGGCGTGGCGGGCTACAGCATGGGCGGCTACATGGCGGCGCTGACGGCGGCCGTCGTCCCGGAGCCGCTCGCCGTGGCGGCGCTCGCGGCTGGAGCGTCTCCCGTCCCCGTCTTCACGCAGGGGCTGCTGTCCTGGTCCATTGCCTTTGCATTGCTGGATGGCCCCCGGCGCGACGCGGAGCAGGCCCGGAGTCGGCTGGGACGGATTTTCGACCTGGCGAACCTCGCGCGCTTCCCGCCTCCGAGGCAGCCCGAAGCGGCCGTCCTGGTGGCCTGCCGACGTGACGGGTTCGTGCCCGGTGATGAAACGCTCGCGCTGCACGCGCACTGGCCCCGAAGCGAGCTGCGCTGGGTGGACGCCGGGCACGTCACCGCGCTCTTCACGGAGCGGGCCGCGCTGTGCGCCGCCATCCGGGACGCGCTATCGCGGGTGGAGGCCACCACGTGAGCACGCGGCCCGGAGCGCGCGCAGGCCTCAGTGCCGCACGCCGCCAACGGCCGCCACGGGCGACGCCTCATCCACGCGCGGCTCCGGCCCCATCGCGTCCACTGCCGTCAGGGCCGCGGCCACCGTGGTCATGAGCAGGTCCGGCCGAACGGGCTTCTCCAAGACGCGGGTGGGCACGGTGTCGATGAACGCGCGGGACTCCGGCGTATAGGCACCGCCGGAGATGAACACCACCCGCGCGGCCTGGTCCGGCGCGTGGGCGCATAGATGCTGGTAGACGGCGGCGCCGTCCGTCTCCGGCATCTGCAAGTCACACAGGATGACGTCGAAGCGGTGGCCCGCGTCCACCAGCGCCAGCGCCTCGCTGCCCCGCGTGGTGGTGACGACGTCGTGGAACGGCTCCAGCAGCAGCCGCATGGACTGCGCGAGGCGCGGCTCATCATCCACCACCAGCACCCGGCCCCGCCGGGCCGCGGAGGGCTGAGGCAGACTGGCGCGGGGCAACGGCCGCGGCGGCGTGGATGCCTGCACGCGCGCGGGCGGCAACAGCACACTGAAGACGGAGCCCCGGCCCGGCTCGCTGCGGACCTCCAGCTCGCCCCCGTGCGCGCGGACAATCTGCTGGCAGATGGCGAGCCCCAGCCCCGTGCCCTCGCCGCTGGACTTGGTGGTGTAGAAGGCCTCGAAGATGCGCGGCAGCACGTGCGCGGGAATCCCCGCGCCGCTGTCCACCACGTCCACGCGGGCCCGGCCGGAGGCATCCGTGCTGGTGCGCACGCGCACCTCGTTCATGGATGGGTTGCCCTCCGGGATGGCCTGCATCGCATTCACCAACAGGTTGAGCAGCACCTGTCCCAGGCGCGCCTCGCTCCCCGACACGCGCGGCACCGGACCGAACTCCTCCACCAACCGCGCGCGGTGGCGCAGCGCGTGGCTGATGATGCGCACCGCGGGCGGCACCAGCGCGTTGAGGTCCACCAGCCCCGGGTCCTGGTTCCCCTGGCGGCTGAACACCTGGAGGTCCCGGACGATGAGGCGGATGCGCTCGGCGCCTTCCAACGCACCCCGCATGTTGGCCATCGCGTCGCGCATGCCCGACATGCCGCCCTGGCTCAATCCGCGCTCGGCGGCCTCCAGGTTCAGCACCAGGTAGGCCAGCGGGTTGTTGATTTCGTGCCCCACACCGGCCGCGAGCGTCCCCACCGCCGCCACACGTTCGGCCGCCACCAGGCGGGCCTGGAGCTCCTTGGTCGCGGAAATGTCGCGGTGGGTGGCCACGAAATGGGTGATGTCCTCGCCCGTGGCCCGCACCGGGGACAGCAGCACCTCGCTCCACACGAGGTCGCCCTGCTTGTGCGCCAGCTTCACCTCCGCGAACACCGGCTCGCCCGCGAACAGTGACTGCCGCGTGCGCTGACGGAACTCCGGCTCCTGCGCGCCATAGAGCGAGCACGGGTCCTGGCCCACCAGTTCCTCCAGCCGGTATCCCAGGAGCGAGCACAGCGCCTGGTTCGCGAACACGGTGCGCAGCGCGCCTCCCGCGCGGACCTCCGCGATGAGGACGCCTTCGTGCACGCTCCGCACGGAGGTGCCCAGCAGTTGGAGCTGGCCGATGGCGCGCTGACGCTCGGTGCTCGCCGCCGCCAGCAGCAGCCCGGTGACGGCGTTGGCGGCGATGAAGAGCTGCAACACCAACAAGTCCTGCGTCAGGTCATCCGTGGCGAAGGGCCCCTGCCCCCGCGCGGTGCCCACGATGGAAGCGGCGGCGATGCACAGCGTGGCCGCCGCCGCGCCCCGAGGACCGAAGCGAAGCGCGGCCCAGGCGGACATGGGGAAGAGGAGGAAGGCGGCCGCGTGCGCCGCGCTGTGCGGCAGGTCCGGCACGAAGAAGATGGCGCCGCCCAGCACGGTGGTGAGCCCCGCGAGCACCACCGCCTCGCCGCCTCGCCGCGGCCAGGGACGTTGAGGGAAGCCGCCCACCCAGCACGAGGCTCGCCACGCCCGCCCATGCGCTCACGCCCAGGCACAGCGCGCCCGCTCCCGCGCACAGCGCGACGACATCGCGGATCCGCTCCAGCCCCTTGTCGAAACCCAACCACCGCAGAAGGCCCACGCCGAGCACGGCCGCCAGCGTGCTGCCCACGCCCACGCCGAGCGAGGCCACAACGGGCACATCCCCCAGGACCGAAATGACCGACGCGCCCACGAAGACGCCGGGCCAGCGTGACACCCCCAGCACGAGCAGCGCCGCCAGGGACACCCCCGCCGGAGGCCAGGCCGGGCTGATGTTGCCCACGATGGCCACCTGCAGCCCCAGGGCCCCCGCGAGGAGGTACACGACGACCAGCCCCAGCATCTCCAGCAGATGCCGGCCTCGGACTCCACGTACACTGGCTTGGAGCAGCCCGAAGATGACCCATCCCCCCGACACCCGCCCGCCGACCCGGCGGGTATCCATGAAGGGCATGCTAGCCGGGGCACCGCCGGTATTGCACCTGCCCCCCGGTTGACTGGAAGGCAACCGTCCAGGAACCGATAGGCGAAGTGCAATGGCTTCGGAACTCGCCCGTAGGGGAAGACACGGAGGTCACCCGAACCATGTCGCGTCCCGCAATCGCAGCCCTGCTGTCTTTTCTCATCCCTGGCGTGGGACAGATCTACAACGGGGACCTGCTTCGGGGCCTGTTCTGGCTCATCATCACCCCAGGCTTCTGGATTGGCACGGGTGGGTGCCTGGGCTGGGTGTGCCACATCGTCGCCGCTGTCACCGCCCACAACCGGGCGGAGGACAAGGACAAGTACAGAGTCACAGTCGTCTGACGCGGCCATGCGGCCCCACCGCTGACACGCGGGCGGAGCACACGGCGCTCCCGCGTGTCAGGTAACCGACACGCCCAGGCCCAGGGCGCGCTCCGCCAACCAGAGACACGCCAGCAGCGCGATGGCCACCGAGCCGCCCACGACGACCGCGCGGCGGTAGAGCGGCGCCTTGCGCAAGACGAAAGCCAGGGGCAGCAACGCGGCCACGAAGGCCACCTGTCCCAGCTCCACGCCCAGGTTGAAGCCCAGCAGCGCCAGCGCGAGGCTTCCCGCGGACAGCCCCATCCCCGCCAGCACCGACGCGAAGCCGAAGCCGTGCAGCAGCCCCAGCACGAAGGCCACCGTCCAGCGAGTCCCCCACCCCAACGGGCGAACGTTGTCGAGCGCCGCCACCAGGATGCCCAGCGCGAAGGCGATCGACACGAAGCGCGGCGGCAGGGATGCCCAGCCCAGCGTGGCGGCGACCAACGTCAGCGCGTGCGCCACCGTGAAGGCGGACACCACCTTCACCACGTCCCACAACGCCGTGCCGAAACCCGAGACGGCCACCCACCGCCCGTCCACGTCACGGCGCAGGACCGAGGGCAGCAGCAGCGCGAAGAGAAAGAGCAGGTGGTCGGGCCGAGTCACGACGTGCAACGCCCCCTCCACCGTCATGCGCTCCGCGGTGCGCCAGGGAGACTCGTCCCGCAGGTGCACCCGCGCGAAGTGCTGGGACACGGAGAAGATGAGCGGCTCGCGCGCGCCCACGCGCACGATGCCCCGGTGAAGCGGGTCGTGGTCGAACAGCAGCGTGTAGTCCACGTCCAACCGCGCGGCGGAGCCGGTGCAGCGCGCGTCGAAGTCCACCACCGCATAGGCCCCGTCCGAGTGCTGCCTGATGTGCAGCCCGCCCTGGGAAACGAGCGCACAGGGTGCACCTTCCGACCCGAGCACCAGCCGGCCGAGCACATAGCTCCGGATGTCGGCCTCGCGCGCCAGCACCTCGCCCCAGGTGATGGCGCCGTCTCCGCCCGCGTCCAACCCGAGGACGTCGTCCAGGTCCTGGAGCGACACGTCCCACCGGCCGGAGACGCCTTGGCCGTCCGCCTCGGTCAGTCGCAGGTAGCTGTCGCTCGGCTTTTGCGCCTGGGCGGACAGGGAGACCAGCAGGAGCGACAGCAGGGCAACGCGGCTCATGGCAGCAGACTCCGCACGCGCTCGGCCAGGAAGACGAGCCCCGGGTCCTCGCAGCCCGAAGCTTGAAGGAAGTCCAGCGCGGGCCGGGCCGCCTCCGGTCTGCCCGCGGCCAGCGCGGCTTCAATCAACAGCCGCACGTCCCATGGCTCACGCTGTGACGCCCACACGGCCTGCGCCAGCCGGAGTGCCTTCTCCGGCGCCTTCTCCACCTGGAGCGCGAAGCGGGCCTCCTCGCGCGCGAGGAGACTGTCCCCCCGCAGGCGGCTCTCCTCGAACCTGCGGGACAAGGCGTGGGCGACTTCGGGCGCGCGAGACGACCGGAGCGCGTTCTCCGCCAACGCGTGGCGCAGGAGCAACCGGTCGTCCTGCGTGTGGTCCATCACCACGACGGCCGCCTCCCGCGCGCGGCCCGCGTCCAGCAGCAGGTCCGCGTAGGCCGCGCGTGCGGCGTAGTCCTTCGAATCCAGCGAGATTGCCCGGAGGAAGTAACGCTCCGCCAGACCGGCATCCCCCGCCAGCGCGGCGGCCTCCGCCAGCGTGGCCAGTGCACGCGTGCGTGACTCCTGACTGCGCTCGCTGCGCCGCAGCGCCTCCGACAGGAGCGCGTGCGCCTTGCGCGAATGGCCCGCGAGGCTTCGTACCCGGGCCTCGCACACCGCGACCGTCAACGAAGAAGTCAACGCGGTGAGCCTCGCGCAGCTGTGGGCCGCCTCGGCATGCTCGCCTCGAATCCCCAACACCTCCGCGCGCAGCAACCACGCGTCGACGTTGCCGGGGTCCTCCTTCACCACCGCGTCCAGGTCCTCCAAGGCCGCCGGAAAGTCGCGCCGCGCGTGGTGGAAGGTGGCGCGTACCAGCCGCACACCAAGCGGCGGCGTGGCCAGCTCCCACCACGGACGCAGCACCGCCTGTGCGCGCCCCAGGTAGCGAGGCTCTCCCAACACGCGGCTTGCCTCGACTTCCAACCGCGCCAGGCGCAGCGCCATGTCCAACTGTCCGGCGTGCCCGGCCAGGGCCTTGCGAAGCGCGGCACGCTCGCGGGCGCGCGCATCCACACCGACAGCCGGCACGCGCGCCAGGACCTCCGCGCTGTCCCGGGGGATGAAGGGCTCGCGCTCCCCGAAGGAAGGCGAGCGCCCACAACCGAGTACCCACGCCGTGGCCAGGACCACGGCGCGTCTCGCGGCGGAAGGGCGGCGGCACATCGGAGCTCGCATGGGCTCCGCACTGTACGCAGCCGTTTTTCGAATGGCGGCCGCCCGGGGACATGGGTCGCCGGAGCAACACACCGCTCAGGGTCGCCGCCCTCTACTCAACAGCGAAGCGGGACTGGAGTGCGCCCGCGCGGGTCTTCCTCCTGTTCAAGGCCTGGCATCCCGCAGCGCCGCCAGCAACTCCGCCGCGGTGGCGGCCACCGCGCGCGCGCCGTGGGCCTTCAGCTCGTCCACCTCGCGGAAGCCCCAGGCCACGCCCACGCCGTACATCCCCGCCGCGCGCGCCGTGTCCATGTCGATGGACGTGTCCCCCACGAAGCCGCAGGCCGCGGGTGGTACGCCCAGCTCCGAGGCCAACGCCAGCGCCGCCGTCGGGTCCGGCTTGCGCGGCAGCTCCGGCCGCTCGCCGTACACGGCGGCGAAGGAGGCTTGTGGCAGCAGGCGCGCGACCAGGCGCTTCACGAAGTCGTCTGACTTGTTGCTGAGCACCGCCAGCTTCGTGCCCTGCGCGGCCAGCGCGGTCAGCATCTCCGGGATGCCCGGGTAGTGCGCGGTGCGGTCGAAGAGGTGGTCGTCGTAGTAGGCCTTGTAGGAGGCCAGCACCGGCTCGATGAGCGCGTCCTGCCCTGAAGGCACCGCCCGGCGAATCAACTCCCGGACACCGCTGCCCACGAAGCGCAGGTACGCGGACTCCGGATGGGTGGGCAGACCGTGGTGGGCCAGCGCATGGTTCGTCGCATCGGCGATGTCCCCCAGCGAGTCCACCAGGGTTCCATCGAGGTCGAAGATGACGGCACGAAGCAGCATGAAGACGCGTCCTTCTTCACAAACGAAAACGCCCTGGCCACGAGGACCAGGGCGTCGCGGGGCCCCAAGGCCCAATCACCTGGAAGCTACGGGGTGGCCTTGGCGCTGGCGGCCTTCACCGCCTCAGCATCACCCGCCGTAATCACCGCGAAGTTGATGTTGTTGTAGCCCGCCGTGGCGCAGCTGAACATCACCCGCTTGATGATGGAGTACTCCACGTCCTTGTGGGCCTGGATGTTGATGTCGCCCTTGAAGGTGTTGGCCGTGTCCTGCGCCATGGAGTGGAGGTCCTCGTACTGCTTCTTCATGTCGCGGAGCTTCTCCTCCAGCGACGGAATGTTGAGGTACTCGTCCTTGGTGAAGTCCTCCACGCGGCCAATGATGGTGCCGGAGACGCTGATCTGCTCACCGGAGACCATCACCACCGGGTGCATCTCCACTTCCTTGACGTTGACCGCCTCGGGAAGCTCGATGTCCTTGGTCATCATCAGCACCTCACCCGTCGCGGAGAAGTTCGCGATGAGGAAGAGCACGATGATGATGAACATGTCGACCAGCGGGGTGATGAGGAGGTCGGAGTAACCGCTCTTCTTCGCGGTCCCGCCGTGCCCGAACACCTTGGAGTGCTGGAGCCGCTTGCCGTATCGCTTGCCTGGAACCTGAATGGCCATGACGTGTCGTGAGCTCCTTGGGCGGCTAGCCCATCGCCGCGGACACCGACACCTGGGGCAACCCAGCGCCGATGCACTCGTCAATGATGCGGACCAGGTCCTCGTAGCGGACCTTGTCTTCAGGTTGCAGGGTGATGGCGGACTGGTCCGGCAGCTGCGCCTTCAGTTCCTTGAAGCGCGCCACCAGCTTGGTCAGGTCCGTCTTGCCCTTCGCATCCTTAGTGAGGGGAATCGGATCGAAAGCGCTCTGGTCCGCGGTCAGCCGCAGCTCCGTGGGCGTGATGAGCAGGTTGAGCTGGACCGTCTTGGTCTGCTCTTCCTGCTGCTGCTCCTCCTCCGTGGAGGGGCCACCCGCCTGCGAAACCTGGAGCCGGCCAATCTGGGTCCAGACCGCCGTCAGGATGAGGAAGCTGATGGTCACCGCCATCAGGTCGATGAATGCCGTGAGGTTGATGGAGGTGTCGAGCGACTTCTTGCCGCCTTTGCCTCCACCTGTGTCCATTCCGCCGGCCATGGCGTTCTTCTCCTTCGGCCGCGCTCAGTGAGCGTCGGTGAGACTGATGGGAGCGCGCCGCGCGTCCCCACATCCGTGGGGACAGGACAGCGCGCCCGGACTCCGGGTTCCCGAAGGACTTCCTACTCCTCGTCGCGAGCCGCCGTGGGGACGTTCAGGTTCTTGAACTTGTCCTTGTTGGCCACGATGAGGTTGAGGACGGAGACGCTGGTCTCGTTGATGTCGTTGATGAGGCTCTGCGTGCGGCCCGTCAGCACGGAGAAGGAGATCAGCGCCGGGATGGCCGTGAGCAGACCGAAGCCGGTGCAGTTCATGGCTTCAGAAATACCGATGGCGAGAATCGCCGCCTTGTCGGCCGGGTTCACGTTGGCCACGGCCTCGAAGCAGGCGATGAGACCGGACACCGTTCCGAGCAGACCGGCGAGCATCGCCGCGTTGCCGAGCATGGCGAGGTAACCGGTGCGGGCCTCGATCTTCGGCGTCTCGCGGAGGCTGGCCTCGTCGAGCGCGGCCTGGACCTCGTCGTTGCCCTTCGGAACGTTCATCAGACCGGCCTTGATGACGTTCGTCAGCGGCGTGGACTTCTGGCCAGCCACGTAGTTGATGGCCTTGTCCAGGTCACCCGCGTAGATGTGCTTCTTCAGGCCACGCAGGAAGGCCTCCTTGTTGATGGAGGCCTTGCCGAAAAGGATGATGCTTCGCTCGACCATGATGGCGAGTGCCACGATGAGGCAGGCGGCGATGGGGTACATACCCCACTGGCCGGCCTCCCAGCGCATGGCGATTTCTTCGAAGAAGCCCCGCTGAGGGCCGCCGACATTCGCCAGCACGGTCAGGTTCGTCACAGACGCCAGGTCCATCGAGTGTTGCCTCCACAGGCAGCTTGGCCCGCTCTAGCGGACCTTCCAGACCTGACGTCCCCCCGAGCGGACGGTCCACCCGGTTGGGCGGCAGGAATGGATGTTGAAAACGGTGTGCCGACTTTAGGAATGGGCGTGTGGGGTGTCAAGGTAGGGGCAGTGCCGTTAAGTGCTGAAATCTCACAGGAATTTTGCGCTGAGCCCCCTCTTGTCAGGCCGTCCTCCAAGCAGCAGCGCGGGCATTTTCGGGGGTATTCCCAAGTGCCTCCGGATGTGACACCGCGCTTGCTTCCTGGGTTTCGTCGCGCGTGTTAAGGCCGGATTCATGGCGAGGAAGCGCATTGGCGAGCTCCTGTTGGAGCAGCGGGCGATCAGCGTCGCCCAGCTCGAGGCGGGGCTCGCAGCTCACCGGAAATCAGGACAACGGCTGGGGGCCACCCTCATCGCGCAGGGTGCCATCACGGAGGCCACGCTCGCGGACGCGCTGAGCCAGGCCCTGGGGCTGCCGCGAGTGGACCTCGCGGCCACCACGCCGGAGTGGGCCGCGGTGCACATGCTGCGCGCGCGCTTCTGCGAACAGCACGACTTGTTCCCCGTCGCACTGGAAAGCACGGGCGGGCGCAAACAGCTCGTGGTGGCGATGAGTGATCCGCTCAACGTGACGGCGGTGGAGGAGATTGAGTTCACCACCGGCCTCAAGGTCAGCCCGCGCGTGGCGCCGCTGTCCACCGTGCGTGGCGCCATCCTCCGCTACTACCACAAGGTGCCGGTGGCCTCGCCCTCCGCCAGCCGCCCCGCGCCCGCGAGGCCCGCCGCGAAGCCGGTGAAGGCCGCGCCGCCGGTGACACGCCCCACGGCGCCGCCGTCCGAAGAGGATGACGACGAGGAGGTCATCATCGGCGAGGAGCTGCCGCCCGGCGAGGCGACGCAGCGCACGTCCCTGGCGGAGCTGATTCGCGCCCGCGAGGAGCAGAGCAAGCAGAAGCGCGGACAGGGCGGCGCCGCGAAGCCCAAGGCCCCCGTGGCGAACGCGGGCGGCGTGCTGGACGACCTGGACTACCTCTTCGGACAAGCGCGAGAAGACCCGGATCGCGTCGAGGAGCTGGAGCGGAAGTTCTGGGCGCTGATGCGCATCATGGCGCGCAAGGGCCTGCTCACGAACGAGGAGTTCACCCGCGAGCTGGACGACGAGGACAAGGCCAGCGGCGAGTCGTGACGATGCACCGGGGCCGGGAGGAATCGGCTCGAGGCGGTTCGTGTGGCACGGGGCATCTGCGCGGGGCGCCCGCCTGCATGCCCGGCGGGCGGAGGCCCGGTGCCACCGCCTCGGAAACCACCTGGGGGCCTCGCGCGTACACACAGAAGCACCCGCGCTCGCGGGAACTTCCGGAGACCGCGTCCATGCCCACCGCCTCCACCTCCTCGTCCCTGGCCCGTCGGCTCATGCCCCTGGCCCTTGCCGCGCTCGCCGTGCTGTCCGCGTGCACCGAGGCCCGCGGGGCCGCGCCCGCCGCGCCAGGCCCCACCATCCAGGACACCCGCCGCTACGAGAAGCCCTCGGACGCCGACTTGCGGCGCACCTTGTCCCCGCTGGCCTACGAGGTGACGCAGAAGGGAGCCACGGAGCCCGCCTTCCGCAATCCCCTGTGGAACCACCACGAAGAGGGCCTCTACGTCGACGTGGTGAGCGGCGAGCCCCTCTTCTCCTCGCGCGACAAGTTCGACTCCGGCACCGGCTGGCCCAGCTTCACTCGCCCGGTGGACAGCGCTCGCATCGTCGAGAAGCGGGACAGCACGCAGGGCATGGAGCGCGTGGAGGTGCGCTCGAAGGCCGCGGGCTCACACCTGGGCCACCTCTTCGGGGACGGGCCCGCGCCCGCGAAGACGCGCTACTGCATCAACTCCGCGGCCCTGCGCTTCGTCGCGGTGAATGACCTGGCGAAGGAGGGTTATGGGGCCTGGCTTCCACTCTTCGGCCGCCCCGCTCCGGCCGCCGCCACGAAGCGCCAGGACACCTCGCCCTTCACGGAGACGGCGCTGCTGGCGGGCGGGTGCTTCTGGGGAATGGAGGACCTGCTGCGCAAGATTCCCGGCGTCGTCCAGACGGAGGTGGGCTACACGGGCGGCTCCAGCGCCTTCCGCAATCCCACGTATCACGACGTGAGCTCGGACAAGACGGGGCACGCCGAAGCCGTGCGCGTCGTGTTCGACCCCACCCGGCTGACGTACGAGACGCTGCTGGAGCAGTGGTTCTTCCGCATGCACGACCCGACGACGCTCAACCGTCAGGGCAATGACGTGGGCACGCAGTATCGCTCCGCCATCTTCTACCTGTCCGACGCCCAGAAGCGCGTCGCCGAGGAAGTGAAGGCGCGGGTGGATGCCTCCAGGAAGTGGCCCCGGCCCGTCGTCACGCAGATTGTGTCCGCGGGCGCATTCACCCCCGCCGAGGACTACCACCAGGACTACCTGGTGAAGAACCCGGGCGGCTACACCTGCCACTACATGCGGGACTGAGCGCGGGCTCAGCCCTGCTGGAGCGGCAGGCGCACGATGAAGGTGGTGCCCTCGCCCATGGTGCTCTCCACCGTCAGCCGGCCACCGTGGTTCTCCACGATGCCCTGGCAGATGGAGAGCCCCAAGCCGGTGCCCCGCCCTTCCGGCTTGGTGGTGAAGAAGGGCTCGAAGATGCGCTGCAGGTGCTTGGGCTCGATGCCCGTGCCCGTGTCGCGCACCTTCACCACCGCGTCCTGCCCGTCACGGCCCGTGGCCAGGATGACGGAGCCTCCCGGCGGCATCGCGTGGCACGCGTTGGTGATGAGGTTGACGAACACCTGCACCAGGTTGGCGCGCACGGCGGACAGGGGTGGCAGTTCGATGTACTCGCGCTGGATGGTGACGCGAGCCTGGGCCACCACGTGCTCGCAGAAGCCCACCGCCATGTCCACGATGGCGTTGAGTTGCACCCGCTCCGGCCGGTCCTGCGCCGGGCGCGCGTAGCTGACCAAATCTCGCGTGAAGCGGAGGATGCGGTGGCTGCTCTCCAGGATTTTGCGCAGCTTCTCCTGGTCCGCCGGGTTGGCCCCCGGCGTCATCCGCGAGCGCTGGAGCAGCGCGTCCGCGTACGTGGCCACCGCCGTCATCGGGTTGTTGATTTCGTGCACCACGCTGGCGGCGAGCTGACCGATGGAGGCCAGCTTCTCCGCGTGGATGATGCGCTTCTCCAGCTCCTTCACCACCGTGATGTCCTGCCCGATGGCGATGACGCCCTCCACCTCCCCGTGCTGGGAGAGCTTGGAGGAGGTCGCGAAGGAGACGCGCACCTCCGCGCCGCTGCTCGTCAGCAGCCGCGTCTCGAAGCTGTTCACCGGCTCGCCGCGAATCGCCGCGGCGATGAGCTGGTTGAGCCGCAGGTGCTCGCTCTCCGGGATGAGCCAGAAGAAGTCCCGGCCCAGCACCTCTTCCTTGCCGAAGCCGGTGAGCGCGCTCAGCGCCTGGTTGAAGACGACGACCTGCTTGTCCCGGTTCGCCACCAGGATGAGGGCGTTGGCCTTCTCCAGCAGGTCCTCCAGGTACTTGCGGACGAACGTCAGCTCATCGATGAGCTTCGCGTTCTTCACCGCCACCGCCACCTGGTTGGCGAGCTGGAGCAGCACGCGCTCGTCATGCGGCACGTCGGAGACGAAGTCCGCCGGGTACTCCATGTTGATGGCGCCAAAGAGTTGCCCGCTGGCAACCAGCGGCGCGCTCACGCCATGGGTGCTGTCCTGGAACAGCAGCGGGACTTCGCCCAGCACCGCCACGCGGTCCACGGGCAGGGACGCGCGGTCCAGGCTCGTCTTCTCCACCGCGCGCTCCATCAGCACCAGCGGCTCGTGCGCGCCTTCCTTCAGCCGCCCCTCCGCGTAGAGCGACGTGAGACCGCCCGTCCGCGAGTCGGTGATGCGGATGCAGAACGAACGCCCGGGGAACAGCTCCTTCACGCCGCGAGCCACCGCGGCGACCAGTTCCTCCTCGCCGCCGGCCTCGGCCACGCTGCGGCCCAGGTCCAACAGCACGCCTTCAGTGCGCGCCTGCTCCAGAAGGGCCCGCTCCGCCACCACCAGCCGGTTGCGTGACAGCTCCGGCTCGTTGCGCGCGCGGACGGCCACCACGTCGCCCCGGCGGGACAGCGTCAGCACCACGCCGGGCAGGTCGGGCAAGAGCTCCACGTCGCAGCTGGCGCCATCCGCCGGCACGCTGGCGCCGGACAGGGTGCGCGCCACCTCCTCCACGGACACGTGCTGGTCGGCGCAGAAGCGGCGGAAGGCGTCGTTGACGGCGACCAGGCGCAGGGCCGGGTCACACATGGCCGCGGGGGCGTCGAGCGCCTCGAACAGGGCCTGGAAGAACTCGGGGGCAGGGCCGCCGGCGATGCGCACGGCTCGGGTCTCAGTCTTCATGGGAGGTGGCCTTGTCCAGGTCGAGAATCTGTTGCGCCCCCATGTAGGACTTCGTCTCGTAGCGGGTAATCTTTCCAATCTTCCGGACGATTTCCGCCATGCGCTCCGCCTCGCGGTAGATGATGTCCACCGGCTTCCAGGCGAAGTCGTCTTCCTTCAGCTTCCGCTTCAGCAGCTCGGCGTAGCCCATCACCGAGGTGAGCGGCTGGTTCAGCTCGTGCGCGGCGGTGCCAGCGAGCGCGACGATGACCGCGCTCTTCTCGCTCTCCTCCAGCCGCGTCTCCACGTCGGACAGCTTGCGCTCCAACTGCATGCGCGCGCGCATGTCCGTGAAGATGCCCACGCTGAACACCTCACGGCCCCCTTCGTAGACGATGGAGGCCGTCATGTTCACCGGCACCCGCTCACCGGAGCGGTGCACCAGCTCCTCCCGGATGAGGGACAGCCGGCCCTTGCCGCCGTGCTCGGGCGCCCGAATCATGGCCATCACCCGCTTCGCCACGCCAGGCGGATAGAGCTGGTGCACGGTGAGGCCGCCGCCCAGGGCCTCCTGCGCGGTGTAACCGCACAGCGCCTCCGCGCCCTTGTTGAAGAGGATGATGCGCCCCTTCAAGTCGGTCGCGATGATGGCGTCCACCGACGAGTCGATGAGCCGCTCCAGGAAGTCCTTCGTCTGGAGCAGCTCGTCCTCCAGCCTTCGCGCGTCCGTGACGTCGCGGAAGGAGAGGATGGTGGCCGCCTCCTCGTCGCGCAGCGGCGCCGCGGACATGGACAGCGTCAGGCGGCGACCCGTGCGGGTGCACACCTGCACGTCCGCGCCGGAGCGGGCCTCGCCGCGCGCGGCGGTGGTCACCAGCTCCATCAGCACGTTCTCATCCACCGGCTGAGTCACCTGGTGCAGGTGGCGGCCCCGCGCGTCCGGAGCATCCACGTCCAGCATGGCCGCGCCGGACGGATTCAGCGACAGCACGCAGGCCTTGTCGTCGAGGATGGCCACGCCTTCACTGACGTGCGCGAAGAAGAGCTGGTACGGCTTGAACGAGGCCGCCTGCTCCTCCGCGGCCAGGCGGGCCGTCTTCTCCGCCTCCGTCTGCCCGCGCACGGACTGGAGCACGGACGCGTTGCGCAGGGCCACCGCGGTGGCGTGCGCCACGGTGGTGAGGAAGTCGATTTCCCGCGGCGTGAAGGTGCGCCGCCGCCCCGCCGCGCGCAGCAGCAGCACGCCGCGCACCTGCCCGCGGATGGGCAGCGGCAGCGCGGCGATGGCGTGGATGCCCCGGGCGGCCACCGCGCGCCGCTCCACGTCCCCCAGCAGCGGGTGGGTGGAGGCCTCCTGCATCACCACCGGCTTGCCCGTTCGCATCACCTCGCGAATCTCGGGGTAGCGCGACAGGTCGATGCGCAGGTCCTTGAGCGTGGGGTCGTCGCTGGCGGCGACGATGATGCCCTCATCCGCGCTGCGCCCCAGCATCACCAGCGTGGCGCGCGCGATGTCCAGCTTCTCCGCCAGCCGCCGGGTGACGCCGTGCAGCAGCGCCTCCACGTCCGACGTCTCCGCGTAGTCCGCCGTCAGTTCCAGCAGGAGCGCTAGGTCCTCCTGGCTGCGCGCCTGTTCCTCGCGCTCCACGTGGCGCTCGGCGGCGCACTGGAGCCGCCAGGCCAGCTCGTGCATGGCCACCGGCGCGGTGAGGACGTCCGCCGGTTCGAGGGACTGCGCCTCGGCGAAGTGGCTTTCGCCCGGTGCCACCAGCACCACCAACGTGAGGTGGGCGGCGAGGGCGGCGTCCACCAGGGACTGCCCCGCGGCGAGCCCTCCCGGCGCGGTGAGGTCCACCAGCGCCAGGGAGGCCTCTTCGAGACCGTCCACCACCCGTAGACCCGCACGAGCGGCGGCCGCGGCCAGCAGCTCCCGCGCGGGTGAGTCCGAGGGCACCAGGGAGATGCCTGATACGAATTCCAGCGAGGACGGCACGTGGAGAGTGGGGTCCAGGGCAGAAGGGGCCCCCACTCTACACGCCCTGACGGCTCAGGGGCAGTCCGACTCGAAAGCGCCCTGGTCCGGGCCTGGCCCGCACCAGGCCAACCCCAGCGACAGCCCCGCGTTGAGGGCGGGCGAACCCGCCCCCAGGCGGAAGTCCCCGGTGTCGATGTTGACGAAGCCAGGGGCCTTCTCCTGGGAGCGGCCGTCCAGCCCGCTCTGCGAGCGCCACTGCGAGAAGCCCATGTCCACGCCGTTCAGCCGGAAGAGGGCCGAGCCCGAATTGCGGAAGTAGAGGTTGGCGTCCACCACCGCCCCCGAGCGCCCGGGGCCGCCGCGCACCGCCACCCCACATCCGGAGAAGACGTTGTTGCGCACATCCAGGCTGGCGCTGGCCCCGGTGTCGCCATGGCCGAAGGTGAGACACGGCCCGGGCATGTTCCAGACGGTGTTGTGATGAACCTTCACGTTCGACGTCGTGTCCACGCGGATGCCGCTGCCCTCCTCGCCGCCGCCCAGGCCGTCCCGCACCAGGTTGCGGCGGATGACGATGTTGGTGGGCGGCGAGCCCTGGCGCACCCCGCCGATGCTGATGGCGCGGCCGTTGTTGTAGAAGACGTTGTCCTCCAGGGTGACGTCCTTCGCGGACAGGTGCACCACCACGCCCTCGCCGCGCGAGGTGGATGACATCTTGTGGCCCCAGATGATGTTGCCGCGCAGCGTGACGCGAGTGCACGTCTTCACATCGACGCCATTCTCACGGTTCTCGTGCAGCTCGTTGTCCTCCACCAGGAGGTTGTCGAAGGGCGTGCCGGAGATGGTAGCGCCGCCCTCGGGGCCGATGCACTGCACCGCGTCCCCGGAGTTGTGGTGGATGTCGTTGCCACGCACCACCACGTTGCGCGCCGTCGTCTGGACGATGACGCCGTGGCTGTCATCTCCGTTGCGGTTGAAGTGGGAGATGGTGTTGCCCTCGATGAGGACATCACTGGCCTTCTCACACACGTTGACGCCCGCGCCCGCGGTGCCGTTCTTCAGCGTGGAGCCACGCAGCACGCCGTGGTGGGCACCCACGCCGCGGAACAGCACCGCGAAGGAGGCATTGCCCGCCACGTCGATGGTGAGCCCCTCGATGCTCCAGTACGCACCGCGCACGTCCACCATGGAGGAGCCGCTGCCGGACGGCTTCAGCACCGGCTTCGCGCCCGGCGCGGCCCGCAGCGTGAGCAGGCTGGACGCCGAGCCACCCTTCTCCTCCAGCTTGAGGCGCTCGGCGTAGGTGCCCGTCTTCAGGTAGATGGCCTCGCCCGGCCGCACCAACGCCAGCGCGCGCGTCACCGTTCGCAGCGGCGCCATCTCCGTGGCGGAAGCACTGTCACTGCCGTTGGGCGCCACCCAGAGGATGCGCGAGTACTGGGGCTCGGGTTCAGGCGGAGGCTCCGGTTCTGGCTGGGGTTGGGGCTCGGGCTGAGGGGGCGGATCCGGGATGTCGACGATGACCGGCGGAGGCTCCGGCGTTCCAGGGTTCGTCGTGTCGTCGTCATCGTTGGTGGGAGGCGTGCCAGGAACGGACGGGTTGCCCGTCGACGGCGTCTCGCTGGAGCCCGGAGGCGAGCCACCTTCCTGGGTGAGCTCCCCCTTGCCATCGCAGGCCAACAAGGACAGCAGGGCAGCGGAGCAGAGGGCCGTGAACCACGGCGAGCGGTTGCGCATCCTGGCGGACTCCTGGTGTGGGTCGCGGCGCGGGAGGCGCTCGCGAGGACGGCCGCCAATTCCGAGCCCCGCGCTGTTCATTCCCTCCGCTCGCGGCAACCCCTGCCTGCCGGGACGTAGAGGGAGGAGGCAGGAAACGTGGTTTCGCGGGGTTGGGACGGATGCTCCGCATCACCGACAGGTGGGCCGTCGCGGGGAGCTGAAGTGTGATGTGTGCAACGCGCGCGGGAATATTCCCGGGGATTTTTCACACAGAGCGAAGGGCCGAGCCGGGCCTCCCCGGGCGCGTGGGCGCGCGGCGAGGCGAGACATGCCGGTGTTTCAGGGAGGCAGGGCGTACCTTGACGCCAGGAGGAACGCGCGGGATATGAGCCGCCTTCCACCCGCTGTCAGGAGACGCCTTGGACATCTTCAAGGAATTCACCTTTGAGGCCGCGCACCGGCTTCCCAACGTGCCGCCCGGGCACAAGTGCAGCCGGCTTCACGGCCACAGCTACCGGGTGGAAATCCACGTGCGTGGCCCGGTGGGCTCGCAGTCCGGGTGGGTGATGGACTTCTCCGACATCAAGGAGGCCTTCGAGCCCCTGCGGCTGAAGTTGGACCACTACTACCTCAATGAGGTGGAAGGCCTGGAGAACCCCACCAGCGAGAACCTGTCGCGGTGGATCTGGAAGCGCCTGCGTCCGGGCCTGCCCCTGCTCAGCCGGGTGGTGGTCCGCGAGACGTGCACCAGTGGCTGCATCTATCAAGGCGAAGACGACTGACAAGCCGGGCCCTCGCGGGGCTGGCTCCACGAGGGGACTGCCATGAACGTTCTGATTACCGGGGCCACCGCGGGATTCGGCCTGGCCATTGCCCGCCGCTTCATCCAGGACGGCGCGCGCGTCATCGCCTCCGGGCGGCGCACCGAGCGGTTGGAGGCCTTGCGCGCGGAGTTGGGCGAGCGGGTGCTCCCCCTGACGCTCGACATCACGGACCGTGAGGCCGTGGAGCGGGCCATCCGCTCGCTGCCGGCGGAGTTCGCCGAGGTGGACGTGCTGGTCAACAACGCGGGCCTGGCGCTGGGGTTGGACCTGGCGCAGTCGGCCCGCGTGGAGGACTGGGACACGATGGTGGACACCAACGTGAAGGGCCTCCTGTACTGCACGCACGCGGTGCTGCCCGGCATGGTGGCGCGCAACCGGGGCCACGTCGTCAACATGGGCTCGGTGGCGGCGGAGTGGCCCTACCCGGGCGGCAACGTGTACGGCGCCACCAAGGCCTTCGTGCACCAGTTCAGCCTCAACCTCCGCGCGGACCTGCACGGCACCGCCGTGCGCGTGACGGACATCGAGCCCGGGCTGGTGGGCGGCACGGAGTTCTCCAACGTCCGCTTCAAGGGCGACGACACACGCGCCGCGTCCGTCTACGCCAACACCCAGGCGCTGACGCCCGAGGACATCGCGGACGCGGTGCACTGGGTGGCCACGCGACCCGCGCACGTGAACATCAACGTCATGTCGCTGATGCCGGTGTCACAGTCCTTCGGGCCCCTCCCGGTGAAGCGACAGGGCTGAGCCAGGAGGACCTCTGGAGTACCCTGCACCCCGGAGGTCCTCCCGGCGCAGCCAGCAACTGGCGCCGTTCGACCCGGAGCTCGGAGCGGAAGGCCCGGGCGGCTGGGTCATCCTCCCGAAGCCTGAGCTCCACCTGGGCGGCAACGTGCTCGTGCCAGACCTCGCCGGGTGGCGGCGCGAACGCATGCCGGAGATTCCAGACGTGACGGGCGTGGAGCTCGTCCCCGACTGGCTCTGCGAAGTCCTGTCCCCCTCCACCGAAGCCCTGGACCGTTCGAGGAAGATGACGCTCTACGCCCGCGAGGGTGTGAACCATCTGTGGTTCGCGGACCCGCGCATTCAGTTGCTCGAGGTCTATCGTCGGGAAGGCAACCCCTGGCAGCGCCTGGACGCGTACACCGGTAGCGCCCATGTCGATGCCGAGCCCTTCGAGGCACGCAAGTTGAATCTTGGTTCACTTTGGGAACGATAGAGCCAGGCTGCGGCGTCCCCTGCGCCGCGCCTTGAGATAACCTGCCGGCCATGAGTCATCCGGAACGACCGCCGCCGTCCCAGGGGCTCCTCGCCCGCGGACTGAAGCTGCTGGGCCACCTCACCCACCCGGACACGCGCACCGGCAAGGTCTTCACCCGCGCCGAGGAGGGCCTCACCCGCGCGGCCGCCAAGGTCACCGAGAGCCCCGCGTACCTGCGCGTGAGCGGCTCCCTCATGCGCCAGGGATTCAACGCCCGCATCCGCCGCAATGGCCTGGTGGAAGGCGCGCTGCGCACCCTGCGCCTGCCCACCACCTCCGAGGTGGAGAACCTGCGCGACCAGCTCCGCCGGATGAATGACCAGGTGGAGGCGCTCGGCACCCAGTTGGAACTGGTGGTGGACCTGCTCCACCGTCAGGAAGGCGCGGAGCCCGAGCCTGAGTCCCCCGAGCCCCCGCCCAAGGAGCGCGCGCCCTCCAAGCGCCGCCGCTGACATGACCGCGTCCACGCCCCAGCGTCTTCGCTCCTTCGTCACCGGGCAGGTCGAGCTGACCCGCGCCGTCGCACACGCGCTCAAGTCGCGGCCCTTCAATCCGTACCCGTACCTCAAGCCCTTCATCGAAAGGGCCTCGGGCGTGCGCGAGCCGCCCATCAGCGCCACGCCGCACACCGTCGTGTACACGCGCGGCAGCATGCGCCTGCTGCGCTACGCGGCCCCGCGACGGCGCCACCGCACGCCCATCCTCTTCGTCTATTCGCTCATCAATCGCTGGTACATCCTCGACTTCCTTCCAGGGCGCAGCCTCATCGAGCACCTCACCCGCGAGGGATATGACGTCTACGCCATCGACTGGGGTGTACCGGGACAGGACGAGGAGCGGCTCACCTGGGATGACCTGCTCGGCGGGCTCATCCAGACGGCGGTGAGGTGGACGCTGCGCGTGAGCAAGAGCCGGGATTTGACGCTCTACGGCTACTGCATGGGCGGCACCATGGCCCTGGCGTATACGTCCCTGTACCCCGAGGGCGTCCGCAACCTCGTGGCCCAGGCCACGCCGGTGGACTTCAGCAAGGGCGGCCTCTACACGCTGTGGACGTCCGCCAACCACTTCGACGTGGACTCGCTGGTGGACGCCTACGGCAACGTCCCCACGCCGGTGCTGGAGAGCGGTTTCCTCATGGCCGCGCCGGTGCAGCGCCTCACCCGGTGGCTGGAGGTGTGCCGCCGCATCGACGACCCGGAGTTCGTCACCACGTTTCTGGCCATGGAACGCTGGGGCGCGGACCCTGTGCCCTTCCCGGGTGAGGTGTACCGGCAGTACATCAAGGACTGCTACCAGCAGAACCTCTTCCCCCAGGGCCTCATGGAAGTGGGCGGCGAGCGAGTGGACCTGCGCCGCATCCAGTGCGCCATCCTCAATGTCATCGCCGAGCACGACACCATCGCGCTGCCGGCGATGAGCGAGCCGCTGCCCTCCCTGGTCAGCTCGAAGGACTGTGAGACGCGGCGCTACCCCGTGGGCCACATTGGCCTGTCCGCCTCCAGCAAGGGCGCGACGAAGGTGTGGCCCTCTATTTCCGCGTGGATTGGCGCGCGCTCGAAACCGATGGAACCATGAACGCCTCGTCCGACACCGAAGCCATGGGCGTGCAGGTCCGCGAAGGCACCGTCCGCCTGCGGGATGGCCGGCGGCTCGCATACGTCGAGTCTGGAGACTTGAGCGGCCTGCCCGTGTTCTTCATCCACGGCAACCCGGGCTCGCGCCACATGCGCCACCCGGATGACCGGCTCACTCACGCGTTGGGCGTGCGCCTCATCACTCCGGACCGGCCAGGCTATGGCCTGTCGGACTACCAGCCTGGGCGCACGCTGCTCGACTTCCCGAATGATTTGGAGCAACTGGCCAACGCGCTGAGGGTTGGCCGCTTCGCGCTCTTCGGTGTGTCCGCCGGTGGCCCCTACGTCGCCGCGTCCGCGTGGAAGCTGGGCGAGCGCATCACCCGCGCGGCGCTCGTCTCCGGCGCGGCGCCCCTGGCCCGGCCGGGCGCCATGGAGGGCGTGAACCGGGACTACCGCAACGCGTACGCCATGGCCGCGTGGCCGGAGTGGCTACTGCATCCATTGATGGCCATGCATGACCGGCAGGTGCGCGCCAATCCCTCGCGAGCGCTGGCGGGCCTGCGCTCCCAGGCGTCGGCGGATGACCGCGCGGTGCTCGCGGACCCGCGCATCGCCGCGCAGGTGCAGGGCTGGCGCTACGAAGCCACGCGCAAGGGCGTGGCGGGAATACGGCGCGAGGCGCACATCCTCGCGCAGCCGTGGAACGTCCCCCTGGAGGAGATTCGAACGGAGGTGGACCTCTGGTACTGGGAGGGAGACAGCATCGTCCCGCCGCAGATGGGACGGTACCTCGCGAACCGGATTCCGCGTGCGGTGCCCCGCTTCTTCCCCGGCGGCGGACACTTCTCCATCTTCTCCCACTGGACGGACATCCTCACGCCGCTGGTACGGCAGGGAAGCTGAACCGCTGGGCCCCTCGCGCTCAGGCGGCGCGAGGCTGCTCCTCCTGGGTGACGGGCGGCGCGGGCGGGGCAATGGGTTCACCGTTCTCCCCCAGCACCAGGGGGGCGATGCCCAGCTTGCGCTCGACGAAGGCGTGGCCCAGGTAGATGAAGGGCGTCAGGCCCACCGCGACCAGCAACTTCACCACGTAGGACGTGTAGATGATGCCGAGGATGGTGGAGTTGGGCAGCACGCCCGTCCACGCCACGTACTGCACCACCACCGTGTCGAGGAGCTGCGACACCAGCGTGGAGCCCGTCGCCCGCACCCACAAGAACCGGTTGCGCGTCAGTCGCTTGAGCCCGTTGAAGATGGCGATGTCGCAGAACTGGCCCACCAGGTACGCCATCATCGACGCGACGAGGAAGCGCTGTGAGCCGGCGAAGACGTTGTTGAACGAGCCTTCCACCGTACCCGAGAAGTCCGGCGCACGCGTCAGCGGCGCCCACGGCACCTGCACGGCCATGGCAATCACCACGACCGCGAAGATGGCCATGAAGAAGCCCACCCACGTCACGAAGCGGGCCGCCCTCTTCCCGTAGAACTCGTTGAGGATATCCGTGAGGAGGAACGTCACCGGGAAGGGCAGGATGCCGATGGACATCACCGCCACCACCGGCCCCACCTTCGCCTCGAACAGCTTCACGCTGATGATGTCGCCCACCACCAGCGAGGTGACGAACACCCCCACCAACACCACGAAGAGCTGAAGCCGTCTGTCGAGGAGCATCCCGTCGTTCTCGTGAGCCGAGGCCACCTCATACCGCGCCTCACTCCCGCAGCAGTAGCCCTCCATCCAGCACCAGCTCGGAACCGGAAATCCACGACGCGCCCAGCAGGTAGCGCACCGCCTCTGCGACGTCCTCGGGGCGCCCCAACCGTCCGAGCGGATGCAGCGCCCGCAAGCCCGCAAGCTGGGCCTCCTGCCGCCGCGCGTACTCGGGCTCGGACAGCGGCCCCGCGCCGGGAGCCAGGCGCACCTCGCGCACCATGTCCGTCTCCACCACGCCCGGCAGCACCGCGCTGGCACGCACGCCTCGCGCCGCACCCACCAACGCCAGCACCTTCATCACCTGAAGGAGCCCTGCCTTCGCCGCGCTGTACACCGCGCTGGTGACGACGGGCCTCGTGGCCAGCGTGGACGCGATGAACACCTGCGCCCCACCCGGCTCCAGCACCTCCAGTGCCTGCTCGCCCAGCCGCAGCGGCGCGATGAGGTTGACCTCGAGCTGCGCGCGAAGCGCGTCCTCGCCGATGTGGCCCGGCGGCTGGTGCACCACCTGCCCCGCGCTGTGGACGAAACCGTCCAGCCCTCCCAGCAACCCGGCGGCACGGCGAAGCAGCCCCTCGCGGGCTTCCAGCGAGGCCAGGTCACACGGCAGCGCGAAGGCCTGTCCCGGCCATGCTGTCGTCAGCGACTCCAGCACCTCCACGCGCCGGCCCGACACCACCACCTGCCCCCCCGCGCGCAGCAGGGCCTCCGCCACCGCGCGACCAATGCCCGTCCCACCGCCAGTGACGAGCACCTTGCGCGTGCCCACCTCACTCATGGAAGGCGCTCCTTGAAGACACCGTCCCGCTCACGGTTGGTGCTCCGCGAGAGAGCCCGGCGCCGCGGGCTCATCCAGCGGGTAATAGGAGTGGCCGGTGACGGGCAGCAGCCCCTCCGGCGGCGGCTCGGTCTCCACCTCATCCGACGGGATGAAGCCCGGCCTGTCCACACAGAGCACCGTCTGCTCCGTGGATGAAGGGTTGTCGTAGCGGTGCAGGAAGCCGCGCGGCCAGTGGAAGGCCATGCCCCGGGCCACCGGCTTGAACTGCAGCAGCAGCCCCGAGCCCAGCACCAGCTCGCTCTCCTCCATCTGCTGGTGCGCGTGCGTGGGGATGCAGCCTCCCGGCTTCACCCGCAGCCGGTAGACGCCATAGCCCGCGCCCTCGTGGATGATGTCCACGCGGCCAAAGCCCTTCTCCTCCCGGCCGTACACCATCTCCGCGGCCGTCCGGTGAATCTGGAGCGACGGCACCGCCAACCCGCCCAGCGCCAGCGGCTTCGTCACCCGCACCGTGGCCGCATGGACCTGCGCGCGCGGGACGTCGTCGGTGGGCGGCGCCAGCACGTAGCGGCACACCGTCTCGACGGCGGACTCCAGCAGTTCGAAGCGGCAGGCCTCCAGCAGGAAGCGCAGCTCTCCCGCGAGCCGGCCGTAGTTCACCGTGTGCGCCAGCCTGCCTCCCACCGCGGCGGCGCGGGTGTCCAGGAACAGGGCCACGTCCAGTCGCAGCGGCTGGGCCGCGATGCGCTCCCTGTTGAAGATGCCCACGATGCAGTCCACCGTGAGGCCCCGAATCTCGATGACGTCCAGCGGGCGGCCGTCCGGCGTCGTGATGACGGGGGGATGGAATGCGTGTTCGGCGCTCATAGCTGTGCGCTCCTGCCGCCATCGACGGCGATGACCTGCCCGGTGATGTACGGCGCCTCGCGGGCGAGGAAGACGACGGTGCGGGCAATGTCCTCGACGTTGCCCTCGCGCCCCATGGGGATGCGGCGCAGCACCGCGTCGCGGGCCTCGGCGTCGAAGTCCTCGGGGAAGGCCACCGTGCCGGGCGACACGGCGTTGACCCGGATGTGCGGGGCCAGCTCCACCGCCAGCGCGCGGGTGAGCATGATGAGGCCCGCCTTGCTTACCGAATAGTGCGCGTAGTGACTCACCGGCCGCTCCCCACCGACGTCGGTGAGGTGCACCACCAACGGGTCCTTGCCGGCGCGCAACGCGGGGAGCAGGGCCTGGGTGAGGAAGAAGGGCGCGTCCAGGTTCACCGCCATCATGGTGCGGTACTGGTCGCGGGAGATGGCGGCGAAGTCGGTGCGCTCGAAGAGGCCCGCGTTGTGGACCACCACGTCCAGCGCGGGCCACGCCTCACGTACTTGCGCGGCCAGGGAGTCCACTGCCTCCGGGCGGCTCAGGTCGGCGGCGTGCAGGGTGACGCGACGGCCGAGGCCTCGGAGTTCGTCCGCCAGCGCTTCCAGCGGCTCAAGGGAGCGGTTCGCATGGAGCGCCAGGTCATAACCCGAGCGCCCGAGCGCCCGAGCCACCGCGCTGCCGATGCGGATGCCAGCCCCGGTGATGAATGCGGTCGCCATGCGGCGCATTCAGTAACAGGCCCGGCGGGGAAAGGCACTGCGGACCTGCTGCCGCGAGGCGCGCCGGGCTACCCCCGTATCCCGGCGCGCCCGCGGCGCGGTCCCCCGTGATTCGAATCGTCTAGCGGCGGCCGGCGCTGGCCACGTGCACCCGGCCCGGAGCGTAGGTCACCCACACCCACTCCTGGACCGGCTCGTAGCGGGCCGGCACCCAGCGCTGCTCGTAGAAGCCGCCGGTGCACCGGGTCACCCGTGAGCGACGGTTGTTACGCTCGCGGCACACCTCGGGGACCCACACCTGCTCGTAGCGGCCCTGCACCCAGCGGTTCACCGTCTGCAGTTCGTAGCGGCCCCGAGCGTGCGGCGGCGGCAGCGGCGCGGGTCCCGGGTGGCGGCGGGCGTCGACGTGGACACCGAAGTTGCCGCCGCGGCCGTCATGCCGGTGCTGCTGGGAGAACCGCGACTTCTCGTTGTCGTCCTTCGCATGCGCGGCCGTGGAGCCGAGGAACATCATTCCGAAAGCCAGCACCGCGAAACCCGTCTTGAGCGCCATTGTCGTCCTCCTCCGTCGTCCTGCTTGAACCTTCTGACGGGGCCCCCCACGGAACATTCAATGCCCGATACCGGCCGCATTTTCAGAGGGAGGGGCCGGTGTGGGTGCGATACACCCCGAGACACCATGTTCCACCGCAAGGGCCCCACCCTCCGGGAGCTGGCCGCGCAGGCCCTCACGTCCGTCGAGCACGGCTACGACCTGCTCGCGCCCAAGTTCGAGTACACGCCCTTTCGCACGCCGGATGCGGTGCTCGAGGCCGCCATTGCCCAGTTGGGCGCGCCCGGCAGCGTAGGCAGCGCGCTGGACGTGTGCTGCGGCACCGGCGCGGCCATGCGCTTCTTGCGTCCGCTCGCGCGGGAGCGCGTGGTGGGCTTCGACCTCAGCCAAGGCATGCTCGACGAGGCGCGCCAGCAGCTCGCGCAGGCGCCGGGCACCGCGGCGCTGGAGTTCATCCAGGGCGACGCACTGGCGCTCCCCTTCGACGGCGCGTTCGACGTCGTCACCAGCTTCGGCGCCTTCGGTCACATCCTCGAAGAGGACGAGCCAAGGCTCGTCAAAGGCATCGCCCGCGCGCTGCGCCCCGGGGGCCGCTTCCTCTTCGTCACTGCGCACCCGCCGTCGAAGCTCCGCCCGGGCTACTGGATGGCCAAGGGCTTCAACGCCGCCATGCGCGCGCGCAACGCGCTGTGGAATCCGCCCTTCGTCATGTACTACCTGACGTTCCTGGTGCCCCGGGCCCGCGCGCTGCTCGAAACGGAAGGCTTCACCGTCGAGGTGCGCGACGGACTGATGCCGGAGCCCTTCTCCGTGCTGAGCACCGTCATCGCCACCAGGCGCTGAGCCCGGCTCAGGACGCGGCGTAGTCCACGGCCGTCACTGTGTACTCCACGGGGCCACGGGGGCGATCCACCACCACGGACTCGCCCACTTCCTTGCCCAGCAGGGCCCGGGCCAGGGGCGACTCCACGCTCAGCCGCCCCGCCTTCACATCAGACTCGTCCGGCCCGACGATGCGGTAGCGCACTGGGCCGCCGTCCTCGTCCTCCAGTTCCACCCAGGCGCCGAAGAAGACGCGGCCGGCCTGCGAGGCGTCGGGCTCCACCACCCGCACGTCCTCCAGCACCGCCGCCAGCTCCTGTACGCGCCGCTCGCGCTCCTTGCGGCGCACGCCCGCCTCCAGCTCCGTGAACTCACCCGCCTTGGGGTCCGGCCCCTGCGCCGCCGCCAGTTCCTCCTGGAGCGCCCGGTAGCCCTCCGGGGTGATGTAGCGCTTCTCCCCGGAGGACGCGCGTGGACGGACGGGCATCACGCTGTCGTCGCCCGAGTCCTCCTTCGTGAATGCCTTCGACATGCCAGTCCTCTGTCGCCAAGCGGGCACGGCGGCGGGTTCGCGCGCGCGTTCGTGGAATCGGCCGTTAAGCTGCGCCCCCTTCCACAACCTCGCAAGGGTGAAGCCATGACAGGACAGACGCAGCTCATCGGCAAGCAGGGCCAGGCACTGGCGGGCTATCTGAGTGAAGCCCCGAAGGGCGACGCGCCCGGAGCGGTGGTGCTCATCCATGAGTACTGGGGCCTCAACGGCCACACGCGCGACGTGGCGGACCGGCTGGCGCGAGAAGGCTTCACCGTCTTCGCGGTGGACCTCTACGAAGGCCGCGTGACGAAGGACGCCAGCGAGGCCAACGCGATGCTGAAGGCGATGGCTTGGGACAAGGCCACGGCGGACCTGCGCGCCGCGGTGGAGGCGCTGCGCGCGCGAAAGCCCGGCACCAAGGTGGCCATCATGGGCTTCTGCATGGGCGGCGCGCTGACGCTGCTGGCCGCCGCGAATGAGCCGGGGCTCGACGCCGCCGTGCCCTTCTACGGCATCCCCCCGGAGGAGGCCGCGGACGTGTCACGCATCCGCGCGCCGGTGCTCGGGCACTACGCGAACAATGACGAATGGTGCTCGCCGGAGCGCGTGGACGCGTTGGAGAAGAGGCTGAAGGGGGGCGGCGTCCCCATGGAGATTCACCGCTACGACGCACAGCACGCCTTCTTCAATGACACGCGTCCGGAGGTCTACTCACCGGACAACGCCGCGAAGGCGTGGCAGCGCACCGTGGACTTCCTCCACGCGAAGCTCGGCTGAGCCTCGCGCGGAAGAGAGAACGGACTCAGTTGCTGGTATCAGGCGCCGCGGCGGGAGCCTCCGTCGCCGGCGTCTCCTCCGGCACGGCGGGAGCCTCGGGCGTCGCGGGAGCAGCAGAGGCCTCCGCCTCCTCGGGCGCGGCGACATCCGTCGCGGGCACCACCTGCAGGCGGTAGCTCCGAACGCCCCTGGGCAGCACGACCTCCACCAGCGGGTTTTCCTTCAGCAGCGCCGGCGTCACGTCGAAGGACACCCGGCCGTCCTCGTCCGTGACGTAGGACTCGCGCGAACGGGAGTCCTCGCCCCAGATCACCTTGGCGCCCTTCACGGGCTGGTTGGTGTCCGAGTCCAGGACGATGAGGTCCACCAGGGTACCGGCCGCCACCGAGGAGCCCGCGGGCTGGACGACGTCGCGATAGAACGGACGCTGCACGACGCAGGCGGCCAGCAGGGAGGAAGAGACAAGGGCAAGGGTCAGCAGTTTGCGGCGAAAGCTCATGGAAAATTCCGTACGGGCAGAGATGGGGGTGCTGCCGGGCGCGGCAGCATAGCCGGAGGCCACCGTCCGCCAAGTCCGGCGCGCATCTTCGGGCCCCTCGACTCGGGTATCCAGGGACTCCGCGAGTATTCCGGAGGGAGAATTCCAGGGCCCGGCAGGCGGCCCGCCCCCCGATGCGGCCAGCGGCCCTTCCGCGCACCCGCTGGCGTCACAAACTCATGGCCATCAAGCACACGTTGATTTGCCCCCGAGGGAGGTAGCCAGACATGCCCGAGCGCATCCTGACGCAGGACCCGGAGAAGGCCCTTGCCGGTCCCAAGCCGCGCTACGAGTACGTCCGCCGGGAGATTCCCGCGGACCTGACCTTCAAGCCAGACACCATCAATCCGGTCCACAACCGGTTCATCGTGAGCACGCTGGTGATGGCGTTCATCAGCCTGGCCCTGTTCTTCCTGCCCATGTTCAACGGGCTCCTGGCCGGCACCTTCGGCGGCTTCCACGCGCGAAGGCTGCCGCGCGCGCTCGGCGCGGCCGCCCTCTCCGCCGTCGCAGTGCCCGCCGCCCTCGCCTTCTTCCTCTTCATCGGCTCGGCGACCCAGGGCCACATCTTCTATGGCCTGGGCTTCTGGGGGTACACGGCGCTCTACGTCATCGGCATCTTCATCGGCGCCGTGACGGGGGCCATCAGCCACCCGTTCTGGACGAGCTACAAAATTGGCGAGCCCGCCCCTGTCAGCGCACCTCGAACCCAAGTGCCAGACGCCGCTCCGCCGAGCCGGCCAACCACGTAGACGGCGACAGGGCTTCCCAGTGGGGCGTGGGCGATATCGCCCCCTCCCACTGGACCTGCGCGCGGGGCGTGAGGAGCACGCCGAAGGGCCCCGCGCGCCCCAGCCACACCTCCAACTGGAGCGCCGCGCCCGCCTCGTGGGTGAAGTGTGTGTCCCCCACCCTCCAGGTGGGCGCGTAGGCCGCCTCCAGCCGCACCGCGTTGGCACCCGAACCGAACAGCCCCATCCGATGCGCCAGTGACAGGCGCGGCCCCGCGGCCGGCGTCAACACATCCCGGTTCCAGTGCACCGCGGCCAGGCCGCCCACGCCCACCGTGGTGAAGCGCGAGAAGCGCGCGTCCTCGTCCAGCACCATCAACGCCTCCGCCTGCACCGACGCGCGATAGCGCAGCAGGCGCGCGTCGCTCGACGCCACGCGGGCCTCGGCCCCCCAGCCGAGCGAATCCCAGAAGGAGTCACGGAACTGGGGAAGCTCGCGCAGCAGCGTGCGGTAGCCCAACAGCGTCAGGTCCGAGGCCACCACCTTGGGCACCCCCCAGCGCGGCAGGAGAAACAGCTCGCCATCGAGCACCCGCAGCTCACTGCTCGGCTGGAAGCCGTGGAGCCGCGCATCGCCCAGCGCCTCGGCCATGCCCGCGGTGCGTAGCCCCACCAGGGGCCGGGCCGCTGCCCCTTCGGGAAAGTCCACGCCCAGGGCCACCATCACGCGCCCCGCTCCGGACTCCCGCAGCGCGCCTTCCGCCCAAGCCGTCTCCGCCGCCACCTTGCGGCGCCGGTCCTCGTGCAGGAAGGCCACCGGGTCCACGGTCGCCAGCAAGCCGTCATTGAGCGTGCCCTGCACGTCGGTGGCACGGTGGAAGGTGGCCTCGGTTCGCTCGGCCCACACCAACGTCCGCAGTTCCTCGGGCGTGGGAGGACGGCGCTCCGCGGAGGCCAGTGCATCCTTCAGCAGGGTGGCGCGGTCCAACACCGCGAGCCTCCGCTGGAGCGCGTCCTCGTTCTCGAAGACGCGCTGGCGCTCGGCCGTGCCGGCCCTTGCCGAGCCCGCAACCGACACCTTCATCGCGAGCATCCGCTCGCGCTCGATTCGCAGGCGCTCGCCGTCGGCACGGTCCACCGCGGCGCGCTCCACCCGCACCGCGTGCGCCACGTAGGCATGCAGGTGCGCGCGGACCGTGTCGCGGGACGCCGTCTTCGCCGAGTGCATCAGCGCGGCCACCACTCCGGGCAGGTCGTCATAGGCCGGGGCGCGGACCTGTGGCTCCGGCGACTCCAACCGGGCATGCACGCCCCGGAGACGCGCGAGTTCATCGGCGCCGACATGTCCGGCCAGCGCGTCCAGTGCATCCTGCTGTGCCGAGCGCGCACGCACCGCGCGGTCCCCGGTGGACTCGAACGCATCCGGGATGTGCTCCAGGAGGGAGGACGTCTCGCCCCCCGGCTCCTCCACCTGCACCCGGGCCAGGGTGTCCAGCGTGGCGGTGGGCAGGACCCAAAGCGTGCCGGGAGGACGCAGCTGCCGCCCCCCCTCCAGCGCGCCGTTGAGCAGGAAGACGAGCGCGCTCGCGCAGTTGTCCGTGAAGAAGTAGTAGCCCATGTACCCGCGGCGCTCGAGCTCCCACACCCGCTCCAGCATCCGCGCTTCCTCGCCGGGCTTCAGGCGCAGGCGGAAGCGGCGGATGGAGCGCTGCTCCAGCTCCAGCGCCTCGTGGGACAGGTCGCCCATCGTCCCCGTGAGGAAGACGGTGTCGTAGGCCCCCGTCATTCCCTTCACCACGTAGCCCAGGCCCTTGGACTCCATCCCTGTCAGCGCGACCAGTTGCACCACCCGTTCGAAGGTAGGCCCCCGTGGTACCTCGCCCTCGTGCCACACCGGGCGCAGCAGCAGGTGTCCGAAGAGGGACTCCGGCTGACGGCCCGTGGAGGCCACCAGCAGCACCTCGAAGTGCGACAGGGACTCCAGCTCCGCCCAGGCTTCGAAGGCGGGGCAGTCGCCGCGCGGCGGCAGCGTGCCCAAGCCCGACGCTTCCAGCTGCTCCGTCAGTGCACGGGCCTTGGAGAACTCCTGGCAGCGAACGTGGTCATCCACCGGCAGCGCGTCCGCGCGCAGGGACTCCACGGGCACGAGCAGTTCCTCGGCGAACGTCACCCAATCCAATGAGGCGCTGCGCTGCCCCATGGCGCGGCTGAAAGCTCCGGCGTAGCGAAGGCGGACCTCCTCCTTCCACACCAGGGGCCGCTCGAAGGGCTTCATCCAACCCGACAGCCGGCGCCAGGCCGGGGTGCCGCTCCAGCCTTTCGCGTCATCCCAGCGCTGCATCACCGCGTGCACCACCGCGCGCCGGCGCCACAACCGCTCCACCTCCGCTTCTGTCAGTCGAGACAGACGCAGCGTGGCCCGGCGTTCCTCCGATGGAGCGTACTGGTAGAGGTGGAACCGCGCGCGGCCCTCCGTCCAGTCGGGACGCGCGGGGGAGCCATCGCCCAGGCCCAGCGGCGCTGCCTCCGGGTGCAGCACCAATTCCAGGGGACCACCGGGCGGACGCCGCATCGCCGGAGGCAGCGCCTCCAGCCCCGCCTCCACCTCCGTCACCAGGTCCGCGTCGGCCGCCGCGGCGCCCCGCAGGACCACGCCCGCCTGTTCGAGCGCTTGGACGCGCGCGGACAGGGCATCGTCGGCATGCACCGGCAGCGCGAAGACGAGCGCGAGCAGCCGCAGCCAGCGCATCAGTGCGCCACCGTCGCGGTGCCCTCCTGGGACGGTGCCGCGAGGAACGCGCGGCGCTCTTCCTCCAGCAACGGCTCGGCACGCGCCAGCTCTCCCACCCGCTCCATCCACGCGAGCGCGCGGTCCGGCGTGAGGGTGCTCGCCTCGGCCATCTCGAGCAGCTCCTTCCGGTTCGCGCGCAGCACGCGCCCGAAGAGGCCCAGGTGCTCACGCCGGATGCGAGCCGCCGCCGCCAGGTCCTCTACCGTCGGCCCCGCGCCCAGGGCGAGGTCCTCACGAAGCTGGTGCGTGCGCGCCCGCAGGTACACCTGGGCCGCGCGGCCCGCCTCTTTCGGAGACACCCCTCGGCGCCGCTCCACCGCGGCATACGCCTGCCAGATGATGATGCCGAGCCCCACCACCAGCGCGGCCACCGTCACCGAGGACGCCACGTCGTTGTTGTTCGACTGGCTGCTGTTGTTGCTGCGGGAGCGCGACGCCTCACCGTCCGCCTTCTCCGTTCCCGAGGAGCCCTCGCTCGTGCCGCCTTCCTCGGAGCTTCGAGAGGCGAGCTCCGTGGACTCATTGTCGCTCGACTCGGAGTGGCTCGTGCCCTCTTCACCAGAGCCGCTCGACTCCGACTGGCTGGAGCCCTCTCCACTGGAACCGCTCGACTCGGAGTGGCTCGTGCCCTCTTCACCAGAGCCGCTCGACTCCGACCGGCTGGAGCCCTCTCCACTGGAACCGCTCGATTCCGACTGGCTGGAGTCGCCCGAGCCCTCCGACGACGCACCAGAGTCCGACTGGCTCGATTCACCCGAGCCTTCCGACGAAGCGGCGGAGTCGGACCCCTCGGACGAAGCAGCGGAGTCGGAGCCCTCGGACGAAGCGGCGGAGTCGGAGCCCTCTGAAGCGCTCATGCCGCCTCCGGGCCCCAACGCCGCGGGCGCCCTGCATCCGGAGACCGTCATCACCACTGCCATGCACAGCGCGCGCTTCACGGACTTCTTCGTCTTCATCGAACGCATTTCCAGGTGTCCATCCGTTCTTCACGTGGGCCGGCCGTCGCACGGTGGTACAACCGATTGGCAGCCTAGCCAGCAGCGTGCCGAGCGGAAGGATGTTGCGATTTCGCGCCTTTACGCACGACACCACGCGGCATGCCGCGAAGCCCACGAACCGAAGGTGCGTTACGCGCTACGCGCTCGGTGAGCACCTTTCCCAGGAACGGCCACGGAGTAAGCCATGACCCTGGGACTCGCGATACTTGGACTCTTCACGGCGCTGCTATCCATGGCGGCCATCTTCCCCGTCCAGGAGCCAAAGTGGTTCGGCTTTGGCGTCATGGCGGCCGCCTTCTGCGCCCTGGGTGGTGCTTTCAGTCCGCCCCACCTGCGCACGGCCATGCCCTGGGGCGTGGGCACGGCGCTCGCCATCTGGGCCCTGGTGGGCCTGGGCACGGGCGCCATCAGCGCCTGGCTGGGCTGGGCCGCACTGGCCCTGGGCATGGCCTACCTGGCCCTGGGCATGCTTCATTTCCTGAGCAGGGTGGTGCCCCCCGGGCGCCTGCCTCGCTTCCTGCATGTCCCATGAGGTCTGGTGGGCCCACAAAGGCAGCCATCCTCGTGGGTTGGAGTGCGGGCGCCAGGCGTGTGGGAAAGGAGCGGCGCACCGGGTACCCGAAACCGAGCGCCCGGCGCGCGCTCACAGTTCACCGCGGCGGCCCTCCCCCCGGGGGCCGACATGAGAGTGTTCCGCCACTGCCCCGTGTCCGGCTATTGGGGAAATCCCTGGGTCATTAAAAACCCAGAACATTTGAAAGCCAAGAAGTCCCCGTGGGGACAATTCTGAACGTTCAAGACGTGCGTGAAGAAAGGGCAGGGACTGGGCGCAAACCCTGACAGGCGTATACTTCCAAAACCGTGATTCGTTTGAATTCCGAGGAGCAAGGCCTGCTGACGGACCTTGAGGCAATGCTCGTGGAGGCCGAGCCCGGGACAGAATCCCTGCCCCCGGTGCTAGGCGCTTTACGAGAGGCTTTGCGGGCCGAGCGCGCCGTCGCCTATGGCGTGGACGTGGGCCCCGAGCGCTACCACGCGAGCTACGCCCATTGCGCGGGCTTCCCACTCCCCGCCGCGACAGTGCACGCGGCCATCGAGAACCAGGTGTCTGCCTGGGGAGAACCGTGGGGTTGGTTCAATCCCGCCCGGCCCGAGCCTGCTCAGCGCAACCGCGCGCTGCATTTCCGCTCGCTGACGGAAACCGAGACGGCCCGCCAACTGCCGCTGCATGACTTGTCAGCCAGCGAGGTGGGGCGCCGGCTGGGCATGAGCGAGGAATCGCTGGAGAGCACCCGGGAGCGCATCAGCGCACGCTCCGCGACGATATTCCGGCAGCTCGGCGTGGAGAACATGCAATGGCTGCGCACGCTCGTCTGTGATGGGCCGGTGCTCCTGGGCTGGGTGGGCCTGGCCCGCGCCGAGCCCTTCACCGAGCGCGAGCAGCGCCTGCTCCAGGCCCTGACGCCCGCGCTCCAGCGGCGGCTGACCATGGAAACGCGGCTGCGCGAGTCGGGCCTGATGTCCACGGCGCTGCAGGTCGCCATGGAGGCGCTGGGGCGCGCCGCCTGGATTGTCAGCTCCAGTGGCCGCGTGGTGCACGCCAACAATGCCGGCCGAGCGCGGCTGGAACGGCATGACCCGGAGCTGATGGAGTCCCTGCGCCGCGGCGCCCAGGGCATTCCCTGCTCCGGCCCGCTGACCATGACGCCGCTGCTCACCACCGGCCTGCCACCGCATTACCTGGCCATCGACACCGGCACCGCGTCCAGCGCCGCCGCGCGCGTGCAGGCCCTGTCGGCGCGCTGGTCGCTCACCGCGCGCGAGTCCGAGGTGCTGACGCACATCATCCAGGGCGAGACGAACAAGTCCATCGCCGGCCGGCTGGGCTGCGCCGAGCGCACGGTGGAAGTCCACGTCACGCATCTGCTAAGCAAGGCACAGGTGGAAAGCCGCTCGGCGCTCATCGCCCGCTTCTTCCAAAGTTCATGAACAAGACGTCATCCATCCAGGCCGCGCTCGCCCGGGCCGCCGAGGCCGCGGCGGAGGCGCCGCGCTCCGTCCCGGCGGAGGACCATGTCTGGCGGCGGCGGCTCGTCATTGGGGACCCGCAGGCCGACCTGGACCAGGTCCTGGCCATCCTGGCGCACCACGGACTGTTGACCGGCGAGGGTTGGCTTCGCTCCGACGTGCAGCTCATCTCGGTGGGCGACCACTTCGACTGGGGCAAGCCCGCCGAGCGTGAGTCCGCCGCCGCCAGTGGGCTGGCGCTGGTGGCGTGGCTGGCCGCCCACCCGGCGACCCAGGCGGTGATGCTGCTGGGCAACCACGACCTGGCGCGAGTGGGTGAGCTGGCCGGCTTCACGGATGCGCGCTTCGCCGAGGCCCAGGCCGAAGCGGACCGCATCTACCAGGGAGGCGCTACGGACGAAGCGGCGGAGCAGGCGTTCCTCGCGCGCTGGCCCGAAGTTCCTTCCGCGGAGCTGGTGGCCCGCGACTTCGGCAACTTCCGCGCGGTGCAGCGCACCTGGGTGGAGCACCTGCTGCGTGTGAAGCGCTTCCGCGTGGCCCATGCCGCGGCCCCCGACCTGCTGGTGCTGCACGCGGGCGTCACACAGGAGGACCTGGACGTGACGCGCCTGCCTCCCGCCCAGCGCGAGGACGCGAACCAGGTGGCGGCGGCGCTGAACGCGGCCCTGGATGCGGCGGTGGCGGGCTGGACTCGAGGTCCGCTCGTCATTCCGGGACTGCACCACCCAGGCGACGCGGCCCACGGCGAGGGCACGGGCATCTTCTTCCAGCGCCCCAGCCTGCTACCCGAGGACGCCGAGCGCGTGCGCGGCACGCCCCGGCGCCGCTTCGACCCGAGACGGCTGCCCACGGGCCTGACGCAGGTGGTGGGCCATACACGCGACAAGCGAAGCCGCGCGATGCTGGGGATGCCACCCACCGGCGCCCGCGACGGCGTGCTGCGGCATCTCATCACGGATGGAACGCGCGTGGACTACGCCCACGGCGCGCCGCATCCACCAGCACCCGGCACCGCGATGCTGGTGTTCACCGACGGAGCCATGCGCGAGTGCCAGGCCCCGGACTACGAGCTGTTCGACCTGGACACCCGCGCGGCGGCTACCGCGCCGAGGCCTGAAGACCGCTGAGCTTCTTCTCCAGCCCGGCCACCGTGCGCGGCGACACCTGCGAGGCGGGCAGCGACTTCGCGAAGGTGATGGCCTCTTCCAGCGTCTTCACGGCGGACGCCGTGTCCTGGCGCGCCACGAGGATGTCCGCGCGGCCCGACAACACCGACAACCGCCGCGCGCCCTGGACGCGCGCCAGCGCACGGTCGCTGGCGGCGAGCGCGTCATCCAGCCGGCCGACGAGCCGGTACAACGTCGAAAGGCGCGCGGGCGGGTTGTAGTCCTGGGGCAGGTCCTTCTCGCTCTGCTCGAGCGCGGGAATCGCCCGGGCGGGCGTCTCCAGCTTCATGGCCGCGAGCATGCGGTGCGAGTCGAACACCGTCCGCGCCTGGGGATTGGGCGCCTTCGCGGCCTCGCCCTCCAGGAACGCCAGCCACTCCTCCGACAGGGCCTTCACGGCCGCCGTGTCCTTCGCCACCTCGCGCGCCTGCACGCGCACCTCGTACAGGCCGGAGCGGTCATCCGCGGACATCTCGATGGCCGGGGGCGCCAGGGCCTCGGCCACCTTGGCCTCCAGGCCGCCGCGCAGCTCCGCTCCCGCCGCGTGGTCCTCCGGCAGCGACAGCACGCAGTACATGCCCAAGAGCGCGCCATTGGCCCAGGACAGCGAGCGGGGCGTCTTCGGGAGCTCCTCCAGCGCCTTGTGCGCGCACGCCTCGTGCTGCTTCGCGCCGTACATCGCCGTCAGCAGCGACTCCACCGCGCGGCCCCGGCGGGACCAGTCCGCGGGCGCCTCGGCCAGGGCCTCCACGAGCGTCTCCGCGGCTTCGGCCGAACGGCCCTCCGCATAGAGCGCGTCCCCGCGAGCCAGCAGGGCCTCGGCGCCGGTGACGCCGCCCTTGTACGCGCGCTCACCGTCCTCGAAGAGCTTCTCCAACTGCGCCACGGTGGCGCTGCCGGCGAAGCGCAGCAGGGCCTTCTCCTGACGCGGGTCGATGACGTACAGCGTGGGCCAGAACTCCACCGGATACTTCTCCTGGAACGCCGCGTTCGACGTCAGGTCGGTGTTCACCTCCAGCCACACGAAGCGGTCCGCGTGCCGGGCCAGCGACGCGTCGGACAGGACGTAGGCCTTCATCGACCGGCACGTGTGACACCAGGGCGCCCAGACGTCGACGAAGAGGGGGAGCCCCTTCGCCTGGGCCTCGGCGAGCGCGCGGGCGTAGTCGTCCTCGATGAAGGGCAACGGGCCCTTGGCGTGAGACGCGGCGGCCGCGGGGGCATTCGTATTCGCGGCGGTGCAGGCGACGAGCCCCGACAGGAGCAGGCAGGCGGCGAGAAGGCGCATGGGACCACCCTACCGCGCTCCACCTGCTCTGTCCCCGGCCGACACCTGGTGGGACAAGTGCCTGGGCACGGGGCGTCCCGCGTGCTGTGGTGCGAGGACTTCTGGTGATGAGAGACCCGTACACCCTGCGCACCTGCCTCGCGTCCGCCCTGGACGCTCTGCCCGCTCCCGAGCGCTTCCCGGATGCCTCGGACGCCGAGCTCGCGCGCCGTCTGGCCGAACGCCTGCGTCGCGACCTGCTCCCCCGCCTGGGCTCCGCGGACTCCCCCCTGTTGCTGGTGGCCATCGCCGGTCCCAACAACGTGGGCAAGTCCACGCTCTTCAACTCGCTGGTGGGCGCGGCGCTGTCCCCCGCGAGGCCCGAGGGCGGGCTCACCAAGCAGTGCCTGGCGGCGGCCCACTCGGAGACGTGGACCGGGCCGCTGAAGGACTTCCTGACGCGGCGCTATGACATCGTGCCCGTGGCCTCCGGCGACGCGGCGCCCGTGGACCAGGCGGGGCCTCCGGGCCGGCTGTACCTGACGCTGTCGGACGCGGTACCTCGCGGGCTGCTCGTCATGGACACGCCGGACTTCGACAGCGTGTACCGCGACAACCGCGAGCGCGCGGAGGCGTTGCTCGTCACCGTGGACGTGCTGGCGTTCGTGGTGAGCCGGCAGACGTACCAGAACGCCGCGCTGGTGGACTTCCTGCGCGCGGCCGTGGGGCATGGGCGGCCGTACCTGCTCGTCTATAACGAGGCCACGCGCGAGGAGGTGGCCCGCGGGCACCTGGACAAGCTCGCCGAGGACGTGGGCCACCCGGCGCTGGCCCGCTACCTGGCGCCGCACCAGCCCGACGTGGAGGCGGGACTGAAGCCCCTGGCCACGGAGCCCCTGGACGGGAAGCCCGCGCTGGGAGCGCTGCTGGGACAGGCCGAACACGCGCGCGAGCTGAAGGCCCGGGCGCTGGAAGCCTCGCTCGCGGATGCGCGCGCGGAGATGGAGGCCGTGTCGCGAGCGGCCTCGGAGGCGGCGCGGGAGCCCGACCGGCTCCGCAAGCGACTGCGCCACGAACTGGACGTGGTGGGGGCGCACGCGGCGCTGAAGGCCGTGCCCGCGGACGTGCTCATCGACGCCTTCCGCGACGAACTGGATGCGCGCAGTCAGTTCCACAAGTGGGTGCGCCTGCCCTTCCGGGGGCTGGCCACGGCGCTCACCTTCGTCACGCGCAAGGTGCGCGAGTCCTTCACCGCGCCCGAGGCCCCGGGCGCGGACACGCCGACCCACGCGGTGGACGAGACGCTGAAGGACGGAGTGCGGCGGCTGGTGGATGCCTTCGCTCCGGAAGTGGCCGCGTGGCGCGCCGACGCGCAGACGCGGACGAAGCTGGAGGAAGCCTTCGGTCCGGTGACGCTGGCGAAGCTGGAGGAGCCGCTGGGCTTCGAGCCCCTGCACGCGCACGCGGCGGACCGGGCCACGCTGTATGCGTACTGCCGGGAGTTGGTCTCCGCGGAGCTTCAGGGCGACATGCGGGAGGAGATTCTCCAGACACTGACGACGCTGGTGTACTCCGTGCCGTCAGGCGCGGCGGCGGCGGTGACGGTGGCCACGGGCGGCATGGGCCATGACGCGGTCGTCTGGGCGGGCACCTTGCTGTCCACGCCGCTGATGGAGCGCTTCGTGGACCTGCTAGGCGCCCAGGTGCGGGCGCGTGTCACGAAGAAGTGGGCGGATGCCCACGGCGCGACCCTGTCGAGAGCCCTGGAGGCGCGGTACTTCTCCGACATCCTGAAGCAGCTCGACGGGCTGGCCAGCGACTGGAACCAGACGGCGGCCCGCCTGGACGAGGCCCGGGCAGGCTTGTCCTGACGGGCCGTGCGCCCCGAGTGTACCCAGCGGCGCTGACACCCTGTATCAGCCGGGGCTGAACGGGCGGACACCGGCGCACGATGACGCCTCGGCGAGGGAACAAGCCTCCTGGCCCGCTGTCACTCCGTCCGTGCGTGCCCGGCGACAATGCGTCATGCTGAGTGTCTCATGAACGGCTCGGACCCAGCCGGACTGGGCTCCCCACCTCTCGTCCTGTCCTTCCGCCACCTGCTGACCGATGCCGTCAGCACGTTCCTGGACGAAGCATCCATGTCCTGCGAGCTGACGGCGGACGCCATCGGAGAGCTCATCGTCACCCTGTCGCGCTATCGCGAGGAGGGAGCCCCCCTGTTTCCCATGGCCTTCGTGGGAGACGACCTGGGACAGATGCTCGAACACCTGGGCGGGCATGACCCGATTGCCATCGGCATCGGTCCGCGTTCGCGCGCCACCATCCAGCGCGCGCTCAAGCAGTGCGCGCCGCTGGGCCAGGGGCGCTGGTGGGCGCTGTACCTCCTGCGCGTCCCGGAGGGCTTCGCCTACGGCGTCTTCCGGACGGACCCCTTCCCTCTGGCGGAGACGCCGCTGGAGCGGCTGCGCCGTGTCGAGGACAGGGGCGCGGGCGTCGTGGGTGTGCTTCAGCTCGCCGACAACATCCTGGAGTTGCGCTCGGGCGGAGGGCTGTGCCGGCACGTGTACCTGTCCGGCGCGAGGGTGGAGTCGGCCTCTCCGCCAGAGGTGATGGATGAGCTGGCGGACGTCGTCACGGCCGGCGTCACCACGCACAGTCGCGAGCGTGCGCGAGGGTTCTTCCGCCGGGTGCTCTTCGAGGTGATGCAGGGCTCCCACGGCGCGCTCGTGGCGGTGCTGCCCAGGGAGCGCGCGGGCTCCACGCTGTTCGTGGACGGCATCATCCTGCCCCGTCCGCTGGACATCGTGGCGTTGTTGGAGCGCTACCACGTGGACCCCACCGACAGCGCGGGCACCGCCGTGCGCGCCGCCGCGCAGTTGCTGCGGGGAATGATGGCCACCGATGGCATCACCGTGCTCCGCGCGGATGGCTGCATCGTGGGCTACAACATCTTCGTGCGACATCCCGAGACACTGGCCAGCCAGCCGTCTGTGGTTGGCGGCGCTCGGCGGCGGACCTTCGAGGTGCTGTGCGCGGCCCTGGGCACGGAGCTCACCGCCGCGTTCATCCGCTCCCAGGATGGGGACGTGAGCTGCAAGCGGGTCTGAGTCAGAGCGACCTGCATTTCAAACTATTCCGAGTAGCAACGGCCCACTGAATCTCCGCCGTTGAGCGACCTCCGGAGGACCTGCGACGTCGTAGCGGAAAGCCGCACGTTGCCGGAATTGCGGTTGTGGGAGATATCCCTCATTGTTGCGGGGCTTTGAAATCGCCATTGTCCCGCATCGCGCGTACCGCGCTCACTGTCTTGTCGGTGTGCCTCGCCAGTGTTGCGCAGGCGCAGCCAGAGCCAGGCGAAAAGGAACCGGAGCTTGTCCGCATCCGTGGGACTCCCGTAGCTCCTTCACCAGGAGCAGTCGGCACCGGGTTGTGCATGGCATCAAGCACATCATCGAATCCGGCCGTGGACTTCTCTCAGAGCGAGGCCACATTCCCCGGTACCTTCAATGCGTTCATGGAGTCGAGCAGGCCGCGACGCGTCACCTCCGTACTCCGCACGTTGTTCGACCTCTCGAACAACATCACGCTAGGCGATCCAAACGACCCAACGATTCAGCAGCCAAGCTACGGCGACTTCGTGAACTCCGTTGGTTCGTGCGGTAAAGGCGGATGTGCCTCCCCACACCCAACGTTCTCGTCCTTCGGCGCCCGATTTCGCGGATACATCAACGTCCAACCACAGTGGGTGGAAGTCCCTCTACACTTCGGGCTCTATGCCGACGATGCCGTCAGCTTCGTCATCTATGACCTGAGCCAGACGCCGTATCAGGTCATCAACCGGCCACCGCAGCTCGGAATCGCGTCCTGGCGCACGACCAACACCGTGGTCTTTGAGAGACCGGGCCTCTATCCCGTAGAGATCCTCTACGCTCAGGTCAGTGAGCACTCTGCGCTTGAGTTCTCGACGTTCGTCGGTGCGTTTCCAGATACAGAGCGTGGCGCCAGCACCGACCCCATCGTCAAGCTCAACACAGCCGGTTTCGCCCTTGCTCCGCCAGAGCTCTTCTTCCACACGGAGGGCGGACGACCCTCCTTCCCAGACGACATCAACCGCTGCGAGCAGTGCAACCGCCAGTTCGCGAACATCCCAGGCACTGGCGGCTGCGGTTCTTTCTACCACTGCAACGCAGCGGCCCTCTGCGCGCCCTGCGACTCCTCGCTCTTCTGCGGCGAGGACTGCTCCCCCTGCGGCGAGTCCGCGCCCCACTGCGCCAACCTCAACGGCCGCACCCAGTGCGTGCAGTGCACCGAGGACGGCCAGTGCCCGAACGGCCGCTGCGACCTCGAAACCAACCAGTGCACCGGCTGCAACGAAGACAGCGACTGCGCCACGGGCGCCTGTGACACCGAAACATTCACATGTGTCGAGTGCAAGAACGACAGCCAGTGCACCAACGGCGAGGTCTGCGCCACCGACATCAACGAATGTCGCGAATGCACGCAAGACTCCCACTGCCCTCAAGGCGAGTCCTGCACCGACAACGTGTGCTCGCCCTGCGCCACCAATGATTCGTGCGCCGGCAACTCCTGCAACTGCTGCCCCAACGGCACCCAGTGCCTGGCGCTGACGCCCGGTGCCACGCCGACCTGTGTGGAGTGCACCACCAGCAGCCAGTGCGCCGCGGGCCAGCAGTGCGACACCGCCAACGGCCGCTGCGTGGACAGCGTGCCTTCGTGCAACACGGCCGACAGTTGCGGCCCTGGCTGCGTGAAGTGCCCCGGCGAGCGCCCCTACTGCCTCGACGGCGAAGTCTGCGTCCAATGTCGCAACGACTTGGAGTGCGGCGACGGCCAGTTCTGCCTCAGTGGTGAATGCGCGTCCTGCACCACGGACAAGCACTGCGGCCCCCGCTGTGGCGCCTGCGATGGCGACACCCCCTTCTGCCTCTCCAATGGCACCGCGCAGGGCAGCACCTGCGTGGGCTGCACGGATGACGGGGACTGCGGGAGCGGCGTGTGCAACCCCACCACGCGCACGTGTGAGAACTCGGGCGCGTGCGCGGTGACGTGCGAGCCGGGAACGGTCTGCGACGGCACCTCCTGCGTCGAGTGCTTCGCAGATGCCCACTGCCCCTGCGGCGGCACCTGCGACACCGCGACCAACACCTGCTCCACCGCCTGCTCCGACAGCGGAGATTGCCTGGGCGTGGAGCACTGCTCCGCGAAGACGATGGAGTGCGAGCGCGGCCGCCGCAAGCCGGGCACCGAGCCTCAAGGCGGCGCCTTCTGCTGCGGCACCACCGCCGACGCCACCCCCGCAGGAAGCACCACCTTCCTGCTGCTGCTCGCCGCGGGTCTCACGTTCCTCCGCCCCCGGCGCCCTGCTCGATGAAGCCCTCGCACCTGTTCCTCATCGTGGCGCTGGGGTTGTCCACCACCGCCACTGCGCAGCCAGACGCGCGCTTCAACGTGCAGCTCTTCCGTCCGTCCGGCGCGCCCCAGGACCTGGTCGTGGTGCAGCAGTCGCGTCCGCTGTCACACCTGTCCGTCTCGGCCGGGCCGTACCTCAGCTACTCGCTCAACCCCCTGTCCCTGATTCCCGAGGGCGGAGACCTGAGCAAGATCAACCTGGTCGGCAACCGCCTTCAACTGGACGTCATGGCCACCATTGGCCTCTTCGACTGGGCCGAGGTCGGCGTGGACATGCCACTCATCCTCGCCCAGGGCGGCGCCAACCTGGAGGTCATTGGCACCGAGGGGAGCGTGGAGAGCTTCGTGCTCGGTGACCTCCAGCTCACCGGCAAGGTGGCCATCCCGGGCCTGCGCCGGCCCGCCGAGGGCAAGGGCTGGGGCGGCGCGGTGACGCTCAACGTGAGCTTCCCCACTGGCGCCCAGGACGCCTTCGCCGGAGACGGCGAGATGACGTGGGCCCCGGGCCTGGTGCTAGACTACCGCTTCGAGAACGGCATCCTCCTGGCGCTCAACGGCGGCTTCTGGAAGCGCCCGGACCGCGTCTTCAGCGGCGTGTCCGTGGGCGACATGATGCCCTTCGGCGTCGGCGCGGAGGTCCCCATCCTTCGCGGCAGCGGTGTCACCGCGGTGGGCATGGTGCACGGCGCGGTGGGGTTGCAGAAGCAACCCGATGAGCCCCGGCAGATTCCCGCGGAGGCGCTCTTCGGCCTGCGCTGGTACAGCTCCACCGGGCTCACCTTCACGTTCGGCGGCGGCATGGGCTGCGGCTGCTCCATCGCCTCGCCCTCGCTGAGCTTCTTCACGTCCATCCTGTGGATTCCGGCGAAGACGCGCGAGTGGGAGGCCCTGGAGCGCTTCAAGGAGCCGCCCGAGCCCCCGCCGCCGCCCATCGACCCGGATGGTGACGGCGTGATTGGCGAGTCGGATGCGTGCCCCGACGTGGCTGGCCCCGTGGCCAACATGGGCTGCCCGGACACGGACAAGGACGGCGATGGAGTGGTCGACCGGCTCGACCGGTGCCCGGACCAGCCCGCCGGCAGCCGCGGCAAGGACGGGTGCCCGCTGGCCCGCCGCGATGGCAACCGCATTGTCATCCTGGAGCAGCTCAACTTCGCCACCGACCAGGACATCATCCTCTCCGAGTCCTTCCCCATCCTGGAGGAGGTCGCGCGGGTGATGAACGAGAACACCGAGGCCGACCGGGTGCACGTCGAGGGTCACACCGACTCGCGCGCCAGCGATGCGTACAACCTGGACCTGTCGCGCCGCCGCGCGGCCAGCGTCATGCGCTTCCTGGTGGAGAGCGGCGTGGCGGCGGAGCGGCTGTGCTCGCAGGGCTTTGGCCGCTCGCGGCCGCTGGCGGACAACGCGACGGAAGAAGGCATGGCACTCAACCGCCGCGTCGACTTCACCATCCAGCCGCCGAGCGACGGACCGCGTCCGCCCTGCCCGGAGGACGCGGAGGACAAGAAGCGCAAGCGCCCCACCAAGAAAGCGCCTGCCACGCCCAAGGCGAAGTCGAAGGCCCCCGCGGCTCCGAAGCCGTAGACGCGGGGAAGGCTCGCTACGGGACGACGAACTCCGCCGCCGACCGCCGCCGACCGGCGACCACGGACACCACCGCGCGCCCAGAACCCACCGCCGTCACGCGGCCTTCGGGCGACACCGACACCACGGCGGAGTCCGAGGTGAAGAACTCCAGCGGCACCGTGTCCAGCACGACGCCGCTGCGATTGAAGGCTCGCGCCTGGAGCTGCACGGACTGCCCCCTCCGCTGGAAGGCGTGGTGCGTGAGGTTGAGGCCCAGCCGCGCGAAGTCCGCTGGCACCACCTGCACCGCGATGTGCCGGCTGAGGTGCCCCAGTGTCGCGCTCAGGGTCGCCTTGCCCGGGCGCACGGCCACCAACTGCCCATCCTCCACCCGCGCCACCATCTCATCCGAGGAGCGGAACGTGGGCATGGCGTCCTGCAACGAAGAGCCCTGCTCGTTCCTCGCCACCACGCGCAGCTTGATGACACGCCCCACCTCGAGGAAGTCCGCGCCTGGGGCGCGCACGTCCAGCGAATTGAGGATGGTCAGCTCCAACGGCAACGCCGCGCGGACCTTGCCACCCGTCGCGCCGATGGTTGTCTTCCCCGACTTGCGCACCGTCAGCAAGCCTTCCTGGACCTGCGCCACGTCCGGCGCGGAGCTGGTCCACCGCAGCTTCGGGTCGGACATGGGCTGGCCCTCCGCGTCGAAGACCTCGTACGCCAGCTTCACGGTCTGCCCAGGCGTGCGGAGGTACTTCGTCTCCAGCGGCTCCAGCTTCATGGTGGTGGGCGTGGGCCCGCAGGCGCTCAGCAGCCCGATGACGGCGACAAGGGGGAGGCAAATAGGAATGCGCGGCGTCTTCACGGCGTCACGACGGCGGAGATGGGTGGGAAGCCCCCATTGTAGCCCCACCCCATCGGCGGCGTACGAAAAGGGGCCTTCGAGATTCAGGGCCGCACGCCTGCTCCCACCCGCCTCACGCCCCGGCATGCCATTGCAGCGCGGGAATGCGTCCACGAGGCCGGGGCCCGGGCGCCAGCGAGAGGGGCGGCACGTAGAGGCCCAGCCGCTCCCGCCGCCACCAGATGCCCGTGCGCCGCCGCTCGGCCGCGTCCGTCATCCGGTAGTCGTACAGCACCGCGCGCACCATCCGGGGCGGCCGGTCCGGGAAGGGGTTGCCCGCCAGCAGGCCCAGGACGTCCGGCGAGCCCTCCAGCAGCCGGGCCAGGAACGCGACGAACCAGCCAGGGGGCGAACCGAGCGCGGCGAACCACATCTGCCAGTCCAGCCTCGGCTGGTGAGGAGCCACCTGCCGGGGAGGCCGGGCCGGGTCCCCCACCTTGTAGTGGAAGGAGTATTCCTTCCACTGCACTCCGTCGTCGGAGCCCTCCACGATGATTTCCGGCCGCTGCACCGTCATCACGCTGAAGAGGCCGTAGGGATTCACCGAACGCAGGGGCCGCGCCTGGGACTCCAGCCACGTCAGCATCGCGCCGACGCGCTCGGGCCGGTACCGCTGCCACCCTTCGAACCGGCGAAGCACCTCCGACGCCCCCAACACCAGCAGCGGTGACACCACCAGCGCGGACACGCCGGTACGCCACCAAGGCCGTGGCTGAGCGGGAGGCCCGTCCTTCAAAGGCAGCACCCGCCGCAGCGCCGCGTCATCCAGGAGCCACACGCCCAGCACCCAGGCTTGGACGTTGAAGAAGCCGTAGTTCCCCGTGGCGGAGATGGCGGTCTGCAAGCCGCTCAGGCTCCAGAAGGCGAACTGCCGCAAGCGCCGGGGCCCGAAGGCCAGGAAGGGCACCACCGTCTCGAGCCAGAGCACCGCCCCGGTCGAGGCCCGCTGGAGCCGACGCGGCAGATGATGCGCGTACCAACCACCCCGCGTGGGCAGCGGCGCCGTCTCGTAATAGTGCTCGCACGCGCTCAGCTCGCGCCAGGTCCGGTCCCCTGACTGGAGCTTGCTGAGCCCCGAGCCGAAGTAGAGCCGGAATACGAGCAGCCGGAAGAGGAACACATCCAGCGCGGAGGGCTCGTCACGACCCAGGCCCGGCCGCAGTCCTCCGGGCGCGGTGAGCGCCGCCAGCAGTCCCATCTCCAGCAGCAGCACGTCCCACTGGAAGGAGAGGAACTCACGCCCCACGGCCACGTAGGAGAGGTACAGCGCCCACAGCAGCGACACGCTGAAGCGGGGCGCCACGTTGAAGAGCAACGCCAGGGACAGAACCTGGCCCTTCCAGCACCCACGCACCAACGTGGCGTCCGAAGCGTCCAACCAGAACAGCGACGGAATGCGCCGCCACCTCGCGAGCGCCGAAGCCTCCTCGCGACGCTCCGCGGCCAGGCGCTCCGCCACGGGCCGGAGGCCTTGCGTCCCATACAGTCCCCGCACCTGCCGCCCCAGCGAGGTGAAGGCGATGAGGAACGTTCCTCCCAGCAACCGCAGGAAGGCCCAGCGCACCCACCGGTATTCGTGCGGCACCACCGCGCGCCCGAAGAGCCAGCGGTCCACGCCCGCCGCCTGACGGCGATTCCGGGCCACCACCGCATAGACGCCCTGGGCCAACTGCAACACCCCCGGCATCAGGCCCAGCCTCGCGGCCACCCGAGTCCCCCGGCGAGGCGACGCGGCGAGCGCGCGGAAGAGGGCCTCCGCGCCCTGGGATACCCGGCCGGAGGGCTCCACCAATTGCATGGCCCTGCGCATGTCCGCCTTCGGGATGCCCAGCAACCAGCGGCGCCACCCGCTGCCCGGCCGGTAGCGAACACGGTCCCCGGTGCGCCACCGCCAGCGCGCCGCCCAGCGCCGGCAGAACGCGCAGTCGCCGTCGAAGAGCACCAGGGGCCGGGTCAGCAGCACACCGCGAGAGATTCGCGCCATCATGCGGGAACGTTGTGCCGTCCCACGGACGACGTCCCCGTATCCTCGGGCGCCCGCCGTGGAAGCAGCGGAGCAGCCGGGCCGTGGCCTCCCTCCCCGCCCAAGTGACAACGCCTGGGGGTGCCTAGCTTTGTCCGCATGAGCGAGCCCAAGGGGAAGGCGAAGCGGACAAGCGAGCTGGTGCCTGGCGTCCACCACTGGACCCTCTCCGATGACCGCATCGGCGGCGCGCGCAGTGACGCGTACGCCGTGGTGGACACGGATGGCGCCGTCGTCCTCATTGACCCGCTGCCCATCGACGAGGAAGCGCTGCGCAAGCTGGGGAACATCTCCGCCATCGTCCTGACGGCGGGAAACCACCAGCGCTCCGCGTGGCGGCTGCGCAAGGCCTTCAAGGTGCCCGTCTGGGCACCCGAGGGAGCACAGACGCTGGAGGAGCAGCCCGACTTCTTCTACGTCGCGGGAGACACGCTGCCCGGGGGACTCATCTCGTTCCACACCCCCGGCCCCACCGAGGCAATGTACACGCTGTGGATGCAGCAACACCCGCGCGCCGTCGCGTTCATCTCCGACCTGCTCACGCACGAGGACGGCGAGACGCCGGAGTTCATCCCCAGCGAGTACCAGGACGAACCGCTGCGCACCCGGCACAGCGTCCAGCGCATCCTGGACCACCTCCCCGTGGAGACGCTGTGCTTCTCCCATGGAGCGCCCATCCTCCGCGACGGATCCCGCGCGTTGCGGCTCGCGCTGGAAGAGGACATGGAGTCGCCCGCCGCGCCAGCGCCCTGAGCCCGCCCGCGCGTCAGCCCAGCGGCCCTTCGCGCACCAGCACCTGCCCCGCGTCCAGTCCCGGAGGCACCAGGTGCAACACCTCGCCCGCCTCCGCGCGGTCGAGCAGCGCGCTCAGCGCCGAAAGGTCCGTGGCGGATACACGCAGCGACGGCGTCAGCGACAGGCGCCGCACCATCGCGTCGCCCAGCCGCGTCCGGTCCGTCAGCTCCGACTCGTAGACGAAGGAGCGTTCGCCATACTCATGGCCCCCGGGCACTCGCCCCACGAGGCGCAGCGGGCCCAGCCTGGAATGGACACGGACGCTGGGGTTGTCCCACTGGGCCACGCCTCGCAGCCGCCGCGCGCGCAGCATCTGCAACGTGAGCAGCTTCACCCACGGCGACGCCCCCGTTCCCGGCAGCACGCTCAGCAGCGACACGCCAATGACCAACCCTGGCGTCACCGAAGGCGCCGCGTAGTAGGCCGCGCCAATGGCCGGGTCCTCGTCGGCCAGCCCCAACCGCTCGCGCACGGGGGCTGCCAGCATCCGGGCCGGGCAGCGCAGCAGCCCAATGGCGCCCGGCAGCAGATACAGGTCCGACAGCACCCAACGCGGCACGCCGATGCCACCGAAGGCGAGCTGGTTCAGCGCCAGGTACTGCATCGCGAGGTCCGCGTTCCGCTCGGCGGGCAGGAACGTCACCGGCACGCCCAGCGGCGACAAGTCCAACGAGCCCGCGTGCTCACCCGAGCCCAGCGCCACCAGCGACGCGCCAGGGTGCGCCGCGAGGAAGGCCTCCGCCTGCCGAGGCAGCGTGTCCGCGTCACCCATCGGCATCGATGTCCCTCGCGATGGCCGACAACCGGAACGCGTCTGGGATGTTCAGCGTCGCGGCGTCCACCTCCGCGCGCGACACGAGGCAACGTGACGAGCCGCCTCCCTTCTCACACAGCTCGCGCATGGTGAGCGACACCACGCGCAGGCCCAGCGCCTCCAGCCGCTCCCGCACCGAGTCCGGCACCACCGAAGGCGCCAGCACGTCACGCCCCACCGGCAGCCCGTTGGTGGCGTAGCGGCGAATCTCCGCCTCCGTCACGAGGAGCAGCCGGTGCTCGCCGAAGCGCTCGCGCAGCAGCGCATGGGACTCCGGCGCCATCACGTCCGGACACACCATCAGCCGGTCCACCGCGGGCAGCGGCAGCACCGCCATGTTGCCGTGGAAGGCGGGCTCGCGGACCTGGATGCGCAGCACCTCTCCGGGGAAGTACCGCGCCGCGGCCTCCAGGCCGTCCAGCGTCGTGCGGCCGCCCCAGAACAGCAGCGTGACGCCGTCGAAAGTGGCCACGTCGCCGTGGGCTTCCCAGATGCCCACGCCCGGGTCCACCACCTCCATGCCCAGCGACCGGGCCAGGGGCGCCCAGTGCTCGCGCTCCGCCTGCCGGTGCGCGCTCATCACCCGCGGCAGCACGAACAACGGAGCGGCGCCCTGACGCGCCACCACCTGTCCACATTCGGCGGCGTAGGGCATGCCCGTCAGGAGCTCGGAGGGAGACGGCAACGCGACCACCGTGCCGCCACGCGCTTCGATGTCCCGGGCCAGCGCCAGCCATTCCCTCCGGGCCTGACGCGCGTCCACGGGCGGCGCCTCGCGGCTGCGGAAGTTGCTGCGGCCACGCAGGGCCCACGTGCGTCCCGGCGGCGACATGAGGAAGAGGTCCATGGTGGTACTGCTTCTACTCCTCCAGGCATCCCCGCTGCCATCTCCGGTC